>JAAXIE010000161.1 GCA_012270525.1 Dehalococcoidia bacterium
GCCGGTGCGACCTGAGACCCGCTACGTGGGGAGTTCCACCGGGGTGGCCGAGTTCACCTCCGAGCATGACATCTACGAGGGCTTTACTCTTCTGGCCTATCTAGCCGGCATAACGCAGAGGCTCCGGTTGGGTATTGCCGTGCAAGTTCTCCCTTACCGCCCGCCGTTGCTCAATGCCAAGATGATCACCACGTTGGACGCGTTATCGGGAGGACGTGTGGTACTGGGCATCGGGACAGGCTGGTGTCGTGAGGAGTTTGTGGCCTTGGATGCCAACTTCGAGGAACGCGGGTCGGTGGCCGACGAACATATCCGGCTGTTCAAGGCGGTGTGCACAGGCGAGGAGTTGAACTTCCACGGGGAACACTTCCAAGTGGAAGGGACGCGGATACTTCCCAGGCCACGTCAATTGCCGAACCCACCCATTTGGGTCGGGGGCGATAGCCCGGCCGCCATTCGCCGGGCGGCCCTGCTGGGAGACGGATGGCATCCCATTCGACTGACTCCCGAGGAGTTGGCGGAGAAGCGTCGCCGTCTGCTGGAGATGCGTGTAGCTGACCAATTGCCAGTGGAGGGCTATCCCACCGCTTTGGGCATCCCCATGCACCTGGGGGACAGTCTCTTACCTGCAGCCTTCAGAGTGGCCCTGCAGGGTTCTCCAGAGGCGATGGCGTCGCAGGCCCAAGCCTATGCTGACGCTCGAGTGGACACCTTCATCCTGCGCAGCACTGAAACTGACTTCGCCCCCTACCTGGAAACAATGGAGCAGTTCGCCCAGGACACGATACCGCTCTTGGCCTGACCCCCTAGAATCTGGGACCGCCGTCACCTGCTCATTGCGGGGTAGGGTCGTGAGTCCCTGGCGCGAGATCTCTTGTGGGGACGCCAATTCCTCGGTCAGATCCAGTGCCTGAGCAGGTCCGACGTTCAGCGCAACGGGGAGAATGGGGCAGGTGTCATTATCCGATTCTCCTGCCGCATCATTAGATGGCCGGTTTCCGGGGGCCAAGCCCCGGCCTTCGAGGCTTCCGACCGGACCCGGGCGCGCTCATCAAGGCTGGTATAGGGCCAGACGCTCACCCACTTAAACTGGGTCCCGAATTCTGTGTACCAGCAGGCTGCCAAGGGCGAGAACTTCTCTCGAGCTGGAATGAGTTTTCCCCACGCCTGTATCATCTCGCGAATGCTGCCTGGCTTGCAGACGTAACTCCGGATCTCGTAGAAGTTGCCCAGTTCTTGAACGCCATGCCAAGGTCTCATGAAAGGCGCTGGGTTCAGGATATCGACCTCTTCGCCCAATAATCCCTCGATCCCTGAAGGAGGCCACTCGCCGTCGTGCGCCACCGCAGCTCGCACCTCGTTGCGATGCTGCAGGTCCTCATAGGGCCAGACATGGATCACCTGGTTGAGAGTGCCTATCTCAGAGAGCCAGAGGGCCCCCAGAGGCGAGAACGTAGCGCGGTGTTCGATCGCTTGGCCCAACTTTGCAATGAAGTCCACGGCGTTGTTGTGTTGGGCGAAGGTGTCCGTACGCATCTCGTAAATCATGTGTCCCTCCCATTGTCTTCATGCTGTGCGACATGTCAGACGTTGGTGCGCTCGCCCTTCGGCACTCCTGCGCAGTGTACAGGCCACAAACGGACGGTGCTATACTCGGCCTGTGCGCTCCCTCATGGTTTAGGTCCATCCCAGGGTAGGAGTTATCTGCATGGCCAAAACGGTGATACGAAGTCAGAGACTTGGCGACGGTGACGATGGAGCTCGCGGCGTTAAGGTCGGCAACTTGATATTCTTGCAGGGCCACGTGGCCGTGGATGGGAACCGTCAGGTAGTTTGCGTGGGTGACATGCGTGGGCAGACGGAGCGGGTATTTGAGAGGATGAGGATCGCTTTAGAAGAAGTAGGGGCCACCATGGCGGATATGGTCCAATACACGGCGTTTGTCACCGATGTCAGCAAGCTGAACGAATTTCAAGAAGTGCGGGACAGGTATATCAATAAGGCTAACCCCGCCGCTGGCACGCTGGTTGAAGTGAAGTCTCTAGCCCACCCCGACTATCTGATCGAAATCGATGGCATCGCCGTCACCCAAGCCTGAACCGTTACCGGGCGAAGGCCTGCTTCAGCACCTCGAACTCCTGCTGCAAGGCTTCCCTGGCTTTATCGATGTAAGCCGGGTACATGTGAAACACGTGGAACATGCCGTCGTATCTCACGCAGGTAGTCGGTACGCCAGCAGCCTTGAGCATTTCGGCGTACGCCTCCCCTTCATCGCGTAGTTCGTCGTATTCGGCGGTGATTATGAGGGCTGGAGGCAGGCCAGTAAGGTCCCTGGACTCCATGGGGCAGGCATAGGGATTCTTTGCATCTGCTTCACCGGCGAGATACTGGCTCCACCACCAACTGCGGCCACTCTTGGGCGTTATTTCAGGATCAACGGTCAGGGGTCCGAAGTCCCGTTGTGTCACCGGGCAGCGCAGAGACTGAAAGCGTATTTTGGGGCCGCCCCTGTCCCTGGCCATCATGCACACTACCGTGGACAGATTACCGCCGGCACTGTCGCCACATACGGCAATTCTGTCGGCATCGCCATTGATGCTGGTTGCATTCTCAGCGGCCCATAGAGTGGCTCCATAGCAGTCTTCAGGAGCGGCCGGGAACTTGTTCTCTGGAGCGACCCGGTACTCCACATTGATGACGATACACTCAGCCCCAACGCAGATACGGCACGCATTTCCGTCATAGGTATCGATATTGCCGAATACAAACCCCCCGCCGTGGAAAAGCATCAACAAGGGGAAGGGCCCATTCCCATGCGGGGTATAGATGCGTACAGGTATGTTCCCGACGGGCCCGGGCAGCAAACGATCTTCGACGCCAGATACCTTCGGCCCAGGTTCCCTCCAAGTGTGGTTGAAGCGTTCTCTTCTGTCCGACAGCGAAGCGTCGGGAGCCAAGAGTGGCCCGGTAGAGGCATCTCTACGCTCGATTACGGTTACTGCCTGTGGATCCAGGGGCATCCCTCACCTCATGTCCATGGATATCGGGATTGTAGCACTGGTCGTGGTTGTTGGTCGTGCATTGGTTGCGAGTAATCCAGAGACGAGATGGATGACTCGGTCCAGGTTTCGTTCTGTATTGCCCCGCAACTGCCATCCCCATAGAATGCCAAGTGTAGAAGGATTGGGTGATGGATTTCGCGCGAGGACAAGGGAAGTATCGGGAAAGAGACCCACGATCGGGGTAGACAGCGTTGGGTTGAGTCGGAGCACTTTGGAGGAGGTCACCGGCATTGACGTCGGCAGCGGAAGCTACGCTCTCGACGAGAATGCAATTGATGCATCCTGGGGCCTACGAAGCCAACGTTCAGACTCTCAAATCTAACTGAATCGCCGAGAGCGACCTGGGGTGCTGGGACCTGGAGACAGAATGGAGCATGAAACGGGACGAGTGACGCGCCCGGCGGAGTACGTTCCTGGAGCGTTGGTCCGCGCACGGGGCCGGGACTGGGTTGTTCTACCCCCAGAAGAACCGGACGTAGTTCGACTCCGGCCTGTCGATGGCTCCGAGGCGGAGTCGGTAGGGATATATCTCCCGCTGGAGCCGGAGGCCCTTAACCCCTCTCAGTATCAGCCTCCCGACCCGGGCCTGTCCGGAGACTTTACAGGTGCGCTGCTGCTGCGGGACGCGGTGCGTCTCAGCCTCAGGAGCGGTGCTGGGCCGTTCCGTTCCATGGGTCACCTGTCAGTTACGCCCCGGCCCTACCAGTTCGTTCCCCTCATCATGGCTCTACGTCTCGACCCGGTGCGAATGCTGATAGCTGACGACGTGGGCGTTGGCAAGACCATCGAGGCGGCCATGATCGCCCGCGAGTTCCTGGATCGTGGCATTGCGCGGCGGGTCGGCGTTCTCTGCGCTCCCCATCTGTGTGACCAGTGGGAGGAGGAGCTACGGACAAAGTTCGACATCCACACCGCGGTCGTCCAGTCCTCGCGCATAGGACGATTGGAACGCGGGCTTCCGAGGGGCGATGTCTCCCTGTACCAACACTATCGTCACCTGGTGGTCAGCATCGATTTCGTCAAGTCCGACAGGAACCGCCAGAGGTTCCTGGACAACGCACCCGACTTCATCATCGTGGACGAGGCACACACTGTGGCAAGGCCCCGCGGCGACCTCAGCGGGGCGCAGCACCAACGATACGCGCTGGTGCGGGACCTATCGCGAGACACGCAAAGGCATGTGGTGCTGGCCACGGCGACCCCCCACAGCGGCATAGAAGAGAGCTTCAGGTCACTGCTCGGACTCCTTGACCCGTCCTTCGATGCAGCGGAGGAGTCGGACCTGCCACGGGCCAGGCTGATTCCCCACCTGATCCAGCGGAAGCGTACGGATCTTCGGCGCTGGCTCGGAGTGGATACGCCGTTCCCGGAGCGTGAGGCGGTGGAGCGTAGCTACCGCATGTCGGCGGAGTACCACAAGCTCTACGAGGACATTCTGTCCTACTGCCGGGAATACGTGTCCGCCGAGGGGATGTCAGGGCAGAGGCAGCGAGTCCGGTACTGGGCCGCGCTGT
>JAAXIE010000093.1 GCA_012270525.1 Dehalococcoidia bacterium
GTCACTATGTTGGTCGATCGTGTCATCATTGGCCCTCTGTACACCCTCGTCGTTCTAGCCCTACGGCGTCGCCCAGCGACACGAACTCGACTAAGGGCTCAATAGCGCTCCAGCTCCCGAATATGAAACTGTGCCTATCCGTCAGGCCAACTCTCGCCAGTGCCCTGCCTTAGGGCCCGCTTAGGACGTTTACTGGCCCCCGATGGTGCTACATCCAGCAACGAAGAACACGTCCTCGGCCACTGCGCTCCATATGTAGTTCACGCACATATAGGTGTAGTCCCAAACCTGCTGTCGCGGAGACAAGGATACCTCGTATAGCTGCCCATCCCTTGTCGAGTTGTACCGCTCGACATTGGAATACCGGGCCGCCACATCCGATCCTCCGAAGAGTTCTTGAGCCCCATAGCCATCGTCAATGCTGACTACTATCCCCTCGGCGTTGTAGCTCCTGGGTAACATCACACGGAAAGTAGCCTCTACATCCCGCCCAGAGATTTGTGGGCCGTTGATCCACCAAATCAGGCCACCACCGCCCGCACCTTCACTAGTCCCCCGTTCGCCCTGCGGTCCCGGCACCCCCACCTCCCCGCGCTCTCCTTGTGATCCTACTGGCCCTTGTGGACCTCGTAGGCCCTGCGCCCCAACCTCGCCCTGTGGGCCAGGTTCCCCTTGCCGTCCCTGGGGGCCAGCTTCTCCTTGGGTGCCTTGTGGCCCAGTTTCACCCCGGGGACCTTCTGGTCCGGGTTCTCCTTGAATGCCTTGTGGGCCCGCGTTCCCTCGCGCGCCCTCTGGCCCGACACCTCCGGCCGGGCCTTGAATCCCTTGAGGTCCGCTCTCGCCTTGAGGTCCCGGTGCCCCTGCTTCTCCCTGCGGACCAGCCGGTCCGGGAGGCCCCGCGGGACCGGGTGGGCCTTCGCAGGCCAAGGACAGCAGCAGTATGGGCAGCAACAGTAGAATGAAGCGCATAGAAGGTGCCCCCTCGAGACAGGATGGTCTTGGGCTGCCTCTGCACAAAGCGGGCCGGTTCCACGCGGCCCCGAGAGGGCATAGATGCCCTCATCCCAAACCGCGCGGCTGGGCCGTATGCCTTGTGCAGAGGCGTCACGAGTATACCAGATACTGACACATCCCCGTTGACACACCCCGCCCTCCGTCCTACCCTGATCACAGGCTGGGGACCGACCCCGTCAGGTCGCCCCAGCCCTTTCATTTGCCGATCCGAGGAGACGCTGTTGGAAGGAACCGGTCATCAGAGGCCCACCCAGTGGGCCATCCTCGCATCACCCCCACCATCCCATCAATCGGAACGCTTCCCAGCCCAACTCCCTAGCTGGACCAGCTACGTTCATCGGAACGCTGTTCCGACCATGCCGCAGCAATTTGTATCTGAGAGCGGTCAATTTCGGAACAATCGGAACACTTTCACATACGAAAAACTTTTCTCAGCTGCACGCGTGTTCCGATTCAGCTTCGGAAACCACTTCCGCGTTTCCGCCCCCAGCTACGAGTCCTCGGAACGCTTGTTCCGGCCACGCCGCTTGCCACGTCGGGGGGAGCGTCACCACGCACGTACAGACCAGGCCACCAGCCCCGAAGGGAGCAAGTTAGGGGTGGAGTTCCTCCCAGTTCGAAATGAGGCCCTCCCGCCACCTCCGTGCTGCCTTCCTCTCAGTTGACGCCCAAGGGACGGCAGCTTAGAATCGAAGTACGGCAAGTTACGGGGAAGTCTCCCTGAGTTCTGCCCCAACCTGTGCAGGACAGCACAGAACTTCCCACCTCGAGGCGTAGCTAGGCCGCTTCCCGCAGCACCCGCCCGGAACCCGGCAAGCCATGCCGGGGAGCTTGATGCCAGGAGGCCGTGATGCATTTGAGAGTTGTTTGGGGCAAAATCCGAAGGGGCAGGTGGGACGAGTACAAGCAGTGGTACATGGACAACGTGATCCCCGCCACCGAGGGGGCGCCAGGCCTGCGTGGCCGCCGCCTCTCCCGCAGCGTGGACGACCCCGACGAGGGTATCTCCGTCACCTTCTGGGACACCGAGGCCGACATGCAGGCCTATGAGCACAGCGAGAAGCGCCAGGAGATCTCCCGCTCCGCTGAGCACCTCTACGCCGGCGAGTACTGGATTCGCCACTTCGAGGTTGAGTACTCCGACGACAAGTAGACTGCCATACGAAGCAGCACCCTCAGGGAGGGCGTAAGTTGCCCGATTCGGTTGCACCACAGAGCGTTGAGTTGGCGGAGAAGTCGGTCCGCATCTTGTGGGACGACGGCCACCAGAGCGTCTACCCCCACCGGTTTCTCCGCCTCGCCTGCCCCTGCGCCAGTTGCATCGACGAGATGACTCGTGAGGCCCGCCTGGACCCAGCCACCGTGTCGCAAGACGTGCGGGCCGACGACTACATGGCGGTGGGCAGCTACGCCCTCCAGTTTCTCTTCACCGACGCCCACTATACGGGCATCTACACATTCGAGCTTCTCCGGGAAATCTGCACCTGTCGCCAGTGCTGGGAAAGCCGCGCCTAAGACCTGGCCCGCACCCGCGACAATCAACCCAGCAGACCGCCTCATCCCTCACCGCAACCACGACTTATGTCGTGCTGTCCGCAGCTACGAGCAACCGTGCTCTCCACCACCAGCCCGCACCCTAAAGGGCCCCATCCCGCTCCAGGGACGCTATCTCGTCCTCTGAGCAGCCCAGCAACTCCGACAATACCGAGTGCGTATGCTGCCCCAGCAGAGGTGCGGACTCGAATCTCTCCTCCTGCCCCAGCTTTATGGGATTGCCCGGCATCTCGTACCGCCCAGCCACCGGGTGGTCGGCATGCACCACCATGTTGCGGTGCAGCACCTGCGGGTCACGCAGGGCTTGACCGACGTCGTTTATCGGCGCGATAGGCAGCAAGTCGCCCATCAACTCCATCCATTCGTCGGCGGTCTTGGCCGAGAAGCCCTGCTGCAAGACCTCCCTCAACTCCGGCCAGTGCTTCTGGCGCGACTCCATCGTGACGAACCGCCGGTCCTCCCTCAGCACCTCCATCCCCTCCACGTTGGCTGCCAGCGTGTCCGCCAGAACTTCATAGAACTTTTGCGTGGCGCAGTGCACCTGCAGGTAGCGGCCGTCCCCACTCAGGAAGGCCCCGTTGGGCAGGTTTGCCGACTGGGTGGACCCCCCACGCTTGGGTACGTTCCCCGACCCCAGATACACCTCCGACAGGTGCCCCTGGAAGCTTACGTTCACGTCCAACAGGCTGAGGTCGAGATAAAGACCACGTCCCGTCCGCTCCCTCGCCCACAAGGCCGACAGCAGACCCACCGCAGCCCCGTAGCCCCCGCCGATGTCCACCACGGCGAACCCCATCACTGAGGGCGGACCGTCAGGGTCGCCGGTGACGCTCATGCCACCGCTCAACGCTTGCGCCACCGAGTCGAAGGCCGGACGCTGGTGGTACGGGCCATCCTGCCCGAAGCCGGAGATGGACCCACAGATGATCGATGGGTTGTACTCCAGCAACGCCTCATGGTCGACGCCCAGACGCTTGGTGACCCCAGGACGGAAGTTGTCGATTACAACATCGGACACCGCAGCCAACCGGTAGAAGACCTCCCGGCCCTTGGCATTGCGCAAGTCCAGCGTCATGCTCTTCTTGTTCCGGTTGAACGTCATGAAGTACAGACTCTCGCCAGCAGGGTAGTTGGTGCCCATCCGGCGCGAGGCGTCACCCGCCCCGGGGATCTCAATCTTGATGACCTCGGCACCCATGTCCGCCAGCAACCGCGTGGCCATGGGCCCAGCGAGAGCTTGAGTAAGATCGAGGACGCGCACCCCTTCCAAGGGGGGCGTGGGCAACGCATCCATCAGTCGCCGGTCAGCCAGTCCAGCTCTCGCACGTCATCAAGCTGGTCGAGGGAGTGGACAGCCGCAATGATCTCCGCCTGCCGGCCCTCCGAGATGACGGGGCTGGTGATCAGGCGAAACTTGTCTTCCAACTGGCCCCAGGAAAGCGGGTTCTCCGGCTCGCCAAGGGGATACTCCACGTCGGAACGAAGGGTGCGACCGTCGGTGGTGTCCACCTCCACCCAAGCAGGCCACTGGCGTGGATACACTGCATCGAGGGCAGGGTCGTGCACCGACTCCACCCTGGCCATCAGCCCCCTCACATCATCGCGAGCGATGACCTGGTCTGTATATTCTTCCAGAGACGCCCGGCCACACACCGCGGCCACGGCTATGGCATAGGGAACGCTGAATTGCGCATCCACCACGCTACGGGGCTTCTCCTTGTACCCCGGCGGGTCAGAGACGATGGGGAACCCAGCCGACAGCATCCCGACACGCACATGGTCGATTCCCTCGTGTTGCAGACCATGTTCGCTGCGAATGGCCAGCATACAATCGATGGGGCCCTGGTTGTACCTGCAGCAGGCATGGGGCTTGATGGCCGCCCGCGTGATGTAGAACCGCTCTCCCAGCGACTCGGTGAGACGCGAAGGCTCGGCATCGTCGGAGTAACCCGACAACGTGCCGTGCACCCCTTCAAGAATGGTGTCGGGTCCAACGAATCCCTGCCCCGCCAGAGTGGCAGCAATGATGCCGGAGTGAGCGGCCCAACCCGGATGCATACGCTTGGTCCAAGCCCCTCCCGCCAGGAACTCCAGGGAGCCCGCCGCTTGGCTCCCCGCGATGCCTATGGCCGAGGCCGTAGCCCTGGCATCCAGACCCAGCAGGCGAGACGACACCAGTGCAGCCCCAAATGTGCCACACGTGCCTGTCGGGTGGAACCCACGAGCATAATGCGACTTGGGATCCAGGGCGTAACCCAAGCGTATCGTGAAGTCGTAGCCAGCGACCATTGCAGCAAGGAAAGATGTCCCGCTGACCCGCCCCATATGGGCGCATGCGAAAGCAGCCGGGAACGTGGGCACGCCCGGATGTACCGACGCCTCGTTGTTCACATCGTCCATCTCAAGGCTATGGGCCGCGGTGCCATTAGCCAAGGCTGCATATTCCGGCGACAGGCGATGCGAGGTGCCTGCAACCGGCGCGACGGCAGGGCTGTTGAGTCGCCCCAATGCATCCACCATCGTCACCGCCGAAGGCGTGATGGATCCCCGTATGGCCACTCCCAGATAGTCCAGGCAGAAGTACTTGGCCCGGTCCACCACCTCCGGTGGCAACTGCTCGTAGTCCAGTTGGGAATAGAAGCTGGCCAGTCTGCTTGTGAGCCCTTCCTGAGAAGCCACTGTTCCCTCCTGCAACCGGTCCAACGGCAGGAGATGCTCCTGCCACCTGGTCCGGGCCATTCTATGCACCGAGCCCATCCGGGGCAAGGTTGCCCACCTGCCCCGCTCCAGCTACACTGTCCACATACAAGACCTAAACGGCCGATAGGGGGCGCGGGTGAAATTCGGGACCTTCATGCTGCTGCAGTCGCCGGAGATGCTGTCCTCCCAGGAGGTGTACGCCCGCGCCGTGGAGCAGGCCGAAGCGGCGGAAGAGTTGGGCTACGACTCGGTCTGGTTGGCGGAACACCACTTCTCCTCCTACGGCTACTGCCCCTACCCCCTGCTCCTTGCGGTGAAAATCGGCGAACGCACCAAGCGAGTGCGGGTTGGCACGGCTGTTGTGGTCCTGCCCCTGCATCACCCGCTGCAGCTTGCCGAGGAGATCGCCATGGCAGATGTCCTCACCAACGGCCGCATGGATGTCGGCATCGGACGTGGTTACCAGCCCTACGAGTTCGAGCGCGTGGGCTTGGACATCTCCAACAACACCGGAATGTACGACGAGTCCATCGAGGTCATCGAAAAAGCCCTGCGTGGGGAGTCCTTCTCCTACGAGGGACAGTTCTACAACTTCCCCGAAACAACGATCTTCCCCATACCGTTGCAGCAACCACGCCCGCCCTTCTGGGTCGCCAGCCAGCAACTCTCCAGCGTCGAGGACTCCGTTCGCCGGGGTTACAACGTGATCACCGGAGGTTCGGGCACCACGGCCTCAATGGTGGCCGAGTTCCGTGCCCACTTCGACCAAGCGGTGCAGAAGTATGAACTGGCCCAGCCTCCCACCTTTGGCGTGCAGCGACAGGTCTACGTTACCGAGACCGATGAAGAAGCGAGGAGAGAGGCTTCCCAGAGCCTCTGGCACACCCGGGTCGCTCGACACCTGCGGGCTGGCACAGGCCGCGTGGAGCAGGGACGCGCCATCGCCGAACCCCTGGAAGGGGAACCCACCGAAGAGGAGATACTGGACACCGGCGTGATTTTCGGCTCGCCGGAGACCTGCCTGCGCAAGCTCCGGGACTACCGCGACATCGCTGGTGTGGAGCACTTCAACTGCAGCTTTTGGGTCGGCAGCATGACCCAGGAGCAGGTCCTCTCCTCCATGGAGCTCTTCGCCAGGCATGTGATGCCCCACCTGCAAGACAGCGAAAACGGTCATTAGGGACCTCCCGTCGCCGCCCGGCTCCGCCATCAACACCGCGAGGACTCAATGCTGGCTGGCCCACTGGACCGCCACACTATCCTGAAGTTAGTACGGGGAACACCCCCGTTGGTCGATTGCTACCCGGACCTCTCCCTGCAACTTCAACCCAACGGCTTCGACCTGACTCTCAATTCCCTTTCCCTCTTCCGCACGCGAGGATACCTTGGATGCCTGCCAGACCAGCGCGAGGTCTCCAGGGCTGCGGAACTGGCCCCCGACAACGGTGGATGGCTGGACCTGGAACCCGGTTCCTACCGGGTAACGTTCAACGAAGTGGTCAACCTTCCCAACCACATCATGGCGTTGGGACAACCCCGTTCCACCCTGTTGCGCTCCGGCATCACAATTCATACCGCGGTGTGGGATGCAGGGTACAGCGGGCGCTCCGAGGCCATGTTGACAGTCCAGAACCCGCAGGGGTTCAACCCGGAGTTGGGTGCCCGCATATTGCAGTTGGTCTTCTTCCCGCTGGCCCGCCCTGTGGAGCAGGG
>JAAXIE010000229.1 GCA_012270525.1 Dehalococcoidia bacterium
CCTCCTGGTGGTACCGCTCACCTCGAAGGAAGACGAGGACGATAGCACCGTCCTCTACGTGGAGCCCCTGTTCATCCGGCCCTCCACCGAGGACTTCCCGCCACTGAAGCAGGTGTTCGTGGCCGACGGCACATCCGTCGTGATGGCCGACACCCTTCAGCAGGGCATAAGCCAGCTTGTGAGCCTGGGAGGCAGAACGGCGGGCTCCGATCCCCTCCCCGTGGAAGTCCTGCCCCTTGCGCCCACCCCGGACCAACCGCCCATCGACTTCGGCGAGTTGACCCCGGAATCCCAGCAACGTCTGCAGAACCTGCTTGACGACATACGTACACTGATGGAAGACCTCGCGGACTTGGAAAGGGACCTGCAGGACGTCGCCGCACCAACCGAAGGGAGCATGCAATGACCAGCAGCAACTGGATCGACATGGAAAAGCAGTACTACATGTTCACCGTGCGCAGGCAACCTGTGGTCATCGCCCGGGGCGAGGGCACCCGCGCTTGGGATGTGGACGGCAAGGAGTACCTGGACTTCTGCGCTGGCTGGGCCGTCAACAACCTCGGCCATTGTCACCCCGCCATCACCCAAGCCATCGTCGAGCAGGCCTCGACGCTGTTGCAGACATCCAACCAGTTCTACACCTTGCCCCAGTTGCACCTGGCCCAACTGCTGGTGGAAAACAGTGCCATGGACAAGGTGTTCTTCAGCAACAGCGGTGCCGAGGCCAACGAGGGCGCAGTGAAACTGGCCCGCAAGCATGGCAAGAAGAACCGGGATGGGGCCTACGAGGTCATCACCGCCTACAGCTCCTTCCACGGACGTACTATGGGCATGGTGGCGGCCACTGGTCAGCCCCATTACCAGGAAGCATGGCAGCCCCTCACCCCCGGGTTTGTGCACGTCGACTTCAACGACTTCGAAGCCATCGTTGAAGCCACCACCGACCGCACCGCCGCCGTCTTCCTTGAGCCCGTCCAAGGCGAGGGAGGCGTGAACATCCCCGACGACGACTACCTGCCACGGGTGCGTGAGTGGTGCGACTCCCAAGGCCTGCTACTGGTGCTGGACGAAATCCAGACCGGGCTGGGACGCCTGGGCACCCTCTTCGGCTACGAGTCCTACGGCATCGAACCCGATGCCATGACCCTCGCTAAGGGTCTCGGCGGTGGGGTCCCCATCGGGGCCTTCATGTCCAAGGACCACTGCATGTCCCTGGAGCCGGGCGATCACGGCTCCACCTTCGGCGGCAACGCCCTCACCACCGCGGCGGCCCACGCCTCCACCAAGTTCATCATCGATAACGACATCCCTGCCAACGCCGTGGCCATGGGCGAGCGTCTCATGGGCGCACTGAACCAGTTGAGGGGCGAGTTCTCCTCCATTAGCGACGTGCGTGGCAAGGGTCTCCTGGTCGCCTTGGAGTTCGACGACAACATATCGCCCCGCGTCGTTTCCCAGTGCAACGAGGAAGGCCTGCTCCTGAACCCGGTCAAACCCAACGCCATCCGCTTCATGCCCCCACTCACCATCACCCCCGAAGAGGTCGATCAGGGCGTGGAGCGTTTGGAGTCCGCCCTGCGCAAGATTTAGGCGGGTTTCAGTCCAAGCAGCCCACGTTCAACGGAAGGGTAGCTGTGGCGCAACAGAAAATCGTGCTTGCATACAGTGGTGGCTTGGACACGTCTGTCGCCATCTGCTGGCTGCAGGAACACTACAACGCCGAGGTCGTAACGCTGACCATCGATCTCGGCATGGTCGACCTCGAGTCCATCCGGCAACGGGCCCTCAGCATCGGGGCCGTCAACGCCGTGGGCATCGATGGCCGCCAGGACCTGGTGAAGGAGTACCTCTTCCCTGCCCTTCAGGCCGGTGCCATCTACGAGGAACAGTACCCCTTGGCCACCGCCTTGGGGCGCCCCCTGATCGCCCGGTACCTCGTGGAAGTAGCCCGGTCGGAGCATGCCTACGCCATCGCCCACGGATGCACCGGCAAGGGCAACGACCAGGTCAGGCTCGACGTGTCTGTGGCTGCCCTGGCCCCCGACCTCAAGGTCGTTGCCCCCATTCGGGAATGGAGCATGAGCCGCGACGAGGAACTGGAGTACGCTCGGCAGCGCAACATACCCGTTCAGGCCGCCAACTCCCGTTATTCCACCGACGAGAACCTCTGGGGCCGCAGCATCGAGGCAGGCCCCTTGGAAGACCCGTGGCACGAACCCCCCGAAGATGTCTACCTGTGGACCGAACCCCTGCACAACACTCCCGATGACCCGGCATACGTCGACATCGAGTTCCTGCAGGGCGTGCCCATATCCCTCGATGGCGAGGCGATGAGCGGCGTCGACCTGGTCCAGCAACTGAACGCGACCGCCGGTCAGCACGGCATCGGCCGCATCGACCACGTAGAGAACCGGCTGGTGGGCATCAAGTCCCGTGAGGTGTACGAGGCTCCCGCTGCCGTGGTGTTGCACACAGCCCACAAGGGGTTGGAAGCCTTGACCCTGTCCAGGGACCAGGTACGCCTCAAGTCCCGGGTCGCCCAGGAATATGCCGACATGGTGTATAACGGGCTCTGGTACACAGCCCACCGCCTCGACCTCGACGCCTACGTCGCCAGCACTCAGCAGCAGGTCTCAGGCACGGTGCGCGTCAAGCTGCACAAGGGCAGTTGCACCGTGGCAGGCCGTCGCTCGCCCCATGCCCTCTATCGCGAAGACCTTGCGACCTACGGTCGTGGAGACACATTCGACCAGAGAGCTGCCGAGGGGTTTATCGCCATCTATGGGCTTCCGGTCCGCACTCAAGCAGCAGTCCATGGAAGCCCGTATCCAGCGGAATAGGCTGGCAGCCCACCGCCTGTGCTCAACATGAGCAGCAGCTACACCGTCTCCATCCACTACGACCGCCGTCTCTACCCGCAGGACATCGCCGCTTCCATTGCCCACGCCAGGATGCTGGCTCGTCAAGCCATCATCAGCGAGGAAGACGCCCAGCTTATCGTGCGGGGTCTGACTTCCATCCGCGAGGAGATCGAGGCCGCGCAATTCCCATGGCGGGACGACCTCGAAGACATCCACATGAATGTCGAATCCCGCCTCCACGACCTCATCGGCCCCGCAGCTGGCAAGCTGCACACGGGCCGCTCGCGCAACGATCAGGTCGCCGTCGACATGCGGATGTACGCCCGGGAAACCCTGGACGGCGCCTCCCGCGCCATCGCCAAACTCCAGAGAGCATTGCTGGCCCAAGCCGAGTCCCACTGCGAAGTCATCCTGCCCGGCTACACCCACATGCAGCGCGCCCAGCCGGTCCTGCTGGCCCACCACCTGCTGGCCTACTTCCAGATGCTGCAACGCGACCAGTCTCGCATGAAGGAATGCCGCGGACGCACCAACGTGTTGCCCTTGGGGAGCGGTGCCTTGGCCGGGGTGCCCTACCACCTCGACCGCGAGTGGGTCGCTTCCGAGTTGGGGTTCGAGAGCGTCACCGCCAACAGCATGGATGCTGTATCCGACCGCGATTACCTGCTGGACTTCCATTCGGCAGCCGCCACCTGCATGATGCACCTCTCCCGCCTCGGCGAGGAACTGGTGCTCTGGTCTTCCAGCGAGTTCGGTTACGTATCCATGGCCCCCGAGTTCTCCACCGGCAGCAGCATCATGCCCCAGAAGCGCAACCCCGATTTCGCCGAACTCGCCCGCGGCAAGGCCGGCCGGGTCTATGGCCACCTGGTGGCTTTGCTGACGGTGATGAAGGGCCTCCCTCTGACCTATAATCGTGATATGCAGGAAGACAAAGAGGGCTTCTTCGATACCACCGACACCCTGCTGTCAACCCTGGACGTGATGGCGTCCTTCGTCTCCACAATGGAATTCAACACCGACCGCATGAAGCGGGCCGCTTCCGACAGCTTCATGCTGGCCACCGACATGGCCGATTACCTTGTCGGCAAGGGGATGCCCTTCCGTCAAGCTCACGGCGTGGTGCGTGACTTGTGCGCCCACGCCCACTCCAACCAGCAGACCCTGCAGGAACTCCCCATCGAGACCTACAAAGGCTTCTCCGCCCTGTTCGAAGACGACGTGTACGCCATCACCCCCCGCGGCTCCGCAACAGCCCGGGACGTCGTGGGCGGCACCGCTCCCAATCAGGTGCTGAAAGCCCTGCAGGAAGCCAAACACTCCTTGGGGGAAGAATGATGAGTCCCGAAACCGCCGCCCCCCACCGGATAAGATTGGCCCCGTCCATCCTGTCGGCGGACTTCAGCCGCTTGGGCGAGCAGGTCAAGGAGGCCGACCTAGCCGGTGCCGACTACATTCACGTCGACGTCATGGACGGCCGCTTTGTCCCGAACCTCACCATTGGTCCCGTGGTAGTGCAGGGCATCCGGGGCTCCACCCGCCTTCCCTTGGACGTCCACATGATGGTGGTGGAGCCGGAGAGGTTGGTCGACGACTTCGCCCAGGCTGGGGCCGACCATCTCATAGTCCAAGCCGAGGCCTGCACCCACCTTCACCGGGTGTTGCAGCAGATCCGGGACGCCGGATGCAGGGCTGGCGTGGCCATCAATCCGGCGACGCCCCTCTCGGCCATTGAGGAAGTGCTGCCCTTCCTGGACGTGGTGCTGGTCATGTCGGTCAACCCAGGCTTCGGCGGTCAGAAGCTGATACCGGAGACCGTGGGCAAGGTGGCCCGCATGAGACGCATTCTGGACGAGGGAGGATATTCCGCAGAACTTCAGGTGGACGGCGGGGTGAACGAGGCCACGGCCCGCACCATAGTCGATGCTGGCGCGACCGTGCTGGTGGCCGGTTCGGCTGTCTTCAACCAGCGGGAAACCGTTGCCGAGGCCATGGACCGCCTTCGCGCCAGCTTGGAAGCCTAGTCCCCTCTACCGGCGGGGAAGCTTGTGCTGCGAGCGCAGGCAGCGCGTGCAGATCGGCACCTTCCGAGTAGTCCCGTTCACCGTCTGCGTGACCTTGTGGATGTTGGGCATGAAACGGGTGCGGGTACGTCTCTTGGAATGGCTGACGTTGTTCCCCCACATCCCGATCTTGCCGCAGGTGTTGCACTTCATGATGCCGGTCCCTGTTTGACCGCTTTTTCGGCCTTCGCTAGAATCGAGCGCAAAGCCTATCATATGCGTTGAATGACGACAAGTTGCACGGGTGCCCGTAGGTGTCACTAGACTCTGAAACCCTCGGCGGCCACGAACTCCAGCGTGCTTTCCAAGCCGCCATCCGGTGCTTTGAGCGCTATCGCGACGACATGAACGCGCTCAACGTCTTCCCCGTTCCCGACGGCGACACCGGCACGAACATGCTCCTTACCATGCGCCAAGCCCTCGAAGAAGAAGCCTCGCATCCCTCCTCCGACCCTACCGCTGGCGATGTGCTGTCCCGCGTAGCCCACGGGGCCTTCCTCGGAGCCCGGGGCAACAGTGGCGTAATCCTGTCCCAGTTCCTCAAGGGCTTGGCCGACGGCAGCCGGTCCAGGAAGAGCCTCACCGCCCACGATGTAGCCGCCTCCCTGGAACAGGCTTCCGATGCGGCATACGCCTCCATGAGCAGACCCGTAGAAGGCACCATGCTCACCGTGGCCCGTGAACTGGCCGAGGCCGGTCGCCAGTCCTTGGAAAACGACACCCCCACACCCATCGCCGTCCTCCAAGCCGCCTCCACCGCGGCCCGCACCTCCCTCGCCAACACGCCAGCCCTGCTTCCCATCCTTCGCGAAGCCGGCGTCGTGGATGCTGGCGGGCAGGGTATCGTCCTCCTCATTGAAGCGATCAGCGCCTCCCTCTCAGGGCAGGACGTGGACTCCCTTGATTTCGAGATCTGCCGCCCTGCCGACGGTACCCTCGACGGGGCCATCACCGTCCTCCAGGATTACCTGGATGCAGCCGAGCAGGAAGAATACGGCTACTGCATCCAGTTCATGCTCGCGGGCGAGGAAATGCCCCTGCAGGAACTGCGCGACTGGTGCGCCGGCGTCGGCAACTCCGTAGGCGTAATCGGCGACGGTTCCCTGGCCCGCGTCCACCTCCACGCACCCGACCCCGACGTGGTCTTCGCCCACGCAGCCGGCATCGGCACGATCAGTGGCATTCGCGTGGACGACATGGACCAGCAGCGCGAAGGCTTCGTTGCCCACCACCGCGGCGAACTGGGACCACTGGAGCAGGTCGTCGTCGCCGTCGTCCAAGGGGAAGGCTTCGAGGGCCTATTTCGCGACCTGGGCTGCCACCGAGTGGTGCTCGGCGGTCAGAGCATGAACCCCAGCACCCAGCAGTTGTTGCATGCAGTCCAATGGCTTGGCGACAACGTGGTGCTGCTCCCCAACAACGGCAACGTGGTGGCAACGGCCAACCAGGCCGCCCAAGCCCATGGTCCGGGCCTGCACGTCGTGCCGTCCAAGTCCCTCGTCCAGGGTATATCGGCCCTGCTGGCGTTCAACGACGCCGCACCGTTGCAGAGCAACCTCGACGCCATGAACGAGGCCCTGAGCACCGTTGTCACCGTCGAGGTGACCCAAGCAGTGCGTTCCACCTCCACATCGGGTGTTGAAGTGCAGGTCGGTCAATACATCGCTCTTCGCGACAATGAACTCGTGGCCACTGGCGCATCCCCCAACACCGTCCTTGCAGAAGCCCTGCTCAAGCACGGCAACATCTCCGGGTGCCACATAACCCTCTACTGGGGGGCGGATGCCCAGGAAGCCGATGCCACGCAAGCCGCCAGCCTCCTCACCACACACGGGACCGACGTAGAAGTGGAGGTCCACTACGGCGGACAGCCCTTCTACCAGTACATAGCTTCGCTGGAGTGACACCTTATGCCCGTTACCATCGTTACCGACAGTTCGTGTGACATACCCCAGGAGTTGCTGCAGCAAGCCGACATCCGCGTCGTTCCTTGCAGCGTCAGCTTTGGCGACCAAGCCTACAGGGACGGCGTCGACATCGACCGCGAACAGTTCTACGCAAGGCTCACTGGTGGCACCCTCTTTCCCACCACGTCTCAGCCCGCGGTATCGGAGTTCCAGGAAGTCTTCGCAGCCCTCCGCAACGAAGATCACGAAGTGGTCGCCGTGCTCCTCTCCGCCAAGTTGAGTGCCACGGTCAACTCGGCTACCCAAGCCAGGAACGCCCTGGACGAGAACGGCCCCATCGACATCGTCGACTCCCAGCAGACCTCCATGGGACTGGGCTTCATGGCCCTCGAAGCAGCCAACCTCGCCGCTCAAGGGGCCTCAAGACAGGACATCGTATCCAGAGTCCTCGATCTCAGGGGCCGAACCCACACCTACGCCATGCTGGATACCGCCGAATACCTGCGCCGTGGTGGAAGGGCAGGTCGTGCCCAGAGCCTGCTGGTCTCCGCCTTGCAGGTCAAGCCCATCCTCACCATCAGCGAAGGCGAAGCAGCTCCGGTGGCACGCCCTCGTACCCGGCGCAAGGGTTTGGACGAAGTCGTATCCCGCGTTCAGTCCCTCGCCCCCTTGCAGCAAGCCGCTGTCATGTACACCACCGACCCTGAAGACGCCGAGGCCATCGGACACCGCATATCCTCCGACACCGGAGTCGAGGTCGTCCGCGCCCGGTTCAGCCCGGTCCTTGGCTCCCACCTGGGACCGAGAGCCCTTGGTGCCGTCGTGATCTCAGCCCAATAGTCTGCAAATTGGCCCAGGCGTCTCCTTCCCCCCACCGGCCCTGAACTGCCACCCCCTGCTAGACCGTCACCAGCGATCAACTGCCAGTGATAAACTGGTATCGAGATGGCGACCGCCGGAGAACGCCAAACTGCCTTCGACCTCCAGTCCTTCCGCAAGGTCTTGGAACTGGAACGCCTCAAGGGCTATTCCGA
>JAAXIE010000127.1 GCA_012270525.1 Dehalococcoidia bacterium
TAGCTCAGTTGGTAGAGCACCGGTCTCCAAAACCGGCGGTCGCGGGTTCGAATCCTGCCGCTCCTGCCATCTCCCTCCCCCGCCGCGTTCCTTTGGACGCCACCGCATCTACCGGTTTGGTGCTGTCTCCAGTGCTTCGGGATTGAGCGCGCGTATTGGACTGCCTTCCAGGAACGCTACGATGTCCTCGATCGTTCCCTGGTAGCGGACGCTGAGTTGCTCGGGAGTGGCGTAACCAAGATGGGGTGTCAGTAGCGTATTTTCCATAGCCAGGAAGGGGTGGTCTGGAGGCAGCGGCTCTTCGTCGAAGACGTCCAAGCCAGCCCCGGCTATAGTGCCGTTTCGGAGGGCGTCGATGAGGGCCTTTTCGTCGACGATGGGCCCGCGAGCGGTGTTGATGAGCAGGGCAGTTGGCTTCATCAACCCCAGTTCGTGGGAGCCCACCAAGCCCGTGGTGCGTTCGCTGAGTTGGACGTGGACGCTCAGGATGTCCGACTGGCGGAAGAGTTCTTCCCTGGTGACCAGCGTGGCCCCGTGCTGGGCTGCCCGCTCTTGGGTGAGGTTCTGGCTCCAAGCGATGACCGACATCTCGAAGGCCACTCCAACCCTGGCTACTGCCCCTCCCAGCCTGCCCAAGCCCAACACCCCTAACACCTTTCCTTCCAAACTGGGTCCGAGGGTGGTACCCCAGTGACCCCGACGGGTGGCAGCATCCTCCTGGTGGATGTGGCGGGCTAGGGCCAGTATCAAGCCCCACGTCAACTCGGCTGGCGGGTTCGTCGGACCGCCATCGGTACCGCATACCAGGACGCCACAGTCGGTGGCGGCCTTGAGGTCAATGGACGCGTTGCGCATCCCGGTGGTGACCAGGAGCCTGAGGTTGGGCAGGCGTTGCAGCAGCTCTCGCGGAAAAGGCGTCCGTTCACGCATGGCGCAGACTACCTCGAACCCGTGCAGGCGCTCGGCCACAGCATCGAGTTCGCTGAGGTGGTCGCGGAATACCTGCAGGTGGCAGTGATCGGGTAGCACGGTCCAGTCGGCCAACTGCTGCGATACTCCCTGGTAGTCGTCAAGGACGGCGATGTCGGTCATTGTGGCTCCTTTGGTTGAGGACTCGAAGGGGCGGGTTGCGGTCTATCTTACCGGCGACCCGTGCCCCTCGCCACCTTGCTCTTGCCGGACTCCTTTGCCGAGCGGGCGAGCCTGTGCTAGCCTTCCCCATCTCGACATTACAGGTGTAGGCGGTTATGCCCATGCGCGTCGCGGCCATAGGGGTCGCCCACTGGCACTCTCTGTACGACAACGCTTACCTTCCCCAACTGCTGCGGATGGACGATGTACGCATCGTTGCCCTTCACGATGAGGATGAGTCCATAGCGGCCCACCGGGTGGATGAGCTTGGGGGAGGCATCGCGACCTATACCGACTACATGACCATGCTGGAGGCAGAACGTCCAGACTTCGTCGTGGGGTTGGGCCGTCACGACCAGATGGCGGAGATCGCGCATGCGCTGCTGGACCGTGGTATCCCCTTCATCATGGAAAAGCCGATGAGCCGCAACGCCCGTGAACTGAAGGGGGTGATGGAAAAGGTTGAAGCCACTGGCGGGTTCGCAGCCGTCCCGCTCAGTTGGCGCCGGTCTCCTTTCATACAGCATGCCAAGAGGCTGATCGCCGAGGGGACCTATGGCCCGATGTGCCATTTTTATGCGAGGCAGAACCGACCGACCTCGGCCCGCTACGCACGGTGGCAGGCAGGGTGGATGATGGACCCCCAGATTGCCAGCGGAGGATGCTTGCGCAACCTGGGGCCTCACTCCCTCGATGCCTTCGTGTACCTGACGGGAGAAGACGTGGATATCGAGGTTACGGGGGCGCAGCTTAGCTGGTCGACCCACGGCGAGCAGGTGGAAGACTATGCCTCAGTACTGCTGCGAAGCAGCCGGGGGGTCATCGGTACCATCGAGGTTGGAAACGGCTTCCCTCGCGACGGGACTGACGGCGATTGGAAGGTGGGTTTCCGCGAGGCGGTCCTTACGCTGCACGACGGGGAGGCCCGTCTGGAGACGGCAAGCGGGCAGTCGGTGCTACAACCGCCAGCCGGGCCGCCCTTCGACGTATTACGGGAGACTATCGATGCAGCCCGAGACGGGGGTGCGCCGCCCGTCTCGGTGCGCGACTGCTACCTGGCGGTGAGGCTCATCGACCTGGCCTATATCGCAGCGGGCAACCCCTATGGTACGGCAGCGGTGTAGCGACCCGCAGACTACAGCGACCTCACCGTGCCACGGTCGAGGTCCAGGAGCTTTTCGGCCACTGTAGCCAGCATGGCCCATGCCGTCTCATGGTGCTTGGGTGACCTGGCTGTGGGGCTACTCAGCTTGGTGTCCAGCACCACGTACTGAGCGTCCAGTTCCTCCAGTTGTCGCAGGTCTGAGTGCATCTGCTCGAGGCTGCCCTCACCCGCCATACGCTGGTCATCCGGCAATGGCGATTCGTTGATATGGCAGGCGATGCGTGGACAGAGGGCGGGTACGGGCTTGCCAGCCGTTTCCGCCATGCGTTGCAACTTGGGTATGGCCTCGCTCTTGAGCCAGTCGAGACGTGGCCGGATGGGGTGCCAGGCTTGTCCGAACCGGACAGTCCGGCGCAGAGCAGCATCGCTGTTGCCCCCTACCCATACCCGTGGTGGTGATTGCGCTGGTGGAGGGTCGAGGGTCACGTCCTTGAAGGATATGAACTCCCCGGCATACGAGGCCCCTTGGGGGTTCTTCCATAGCTCTTCGATGGCCTGCATGTAGTCGTCGGTCATGGCACCGCGACGGTCGTGGGGCGCGCCTACGATTTCGAACTCGCTGGCTGCCCACCCGATGCCAATGCCGAAGATGAACCGTCCTCCGCTGAGCTGGTCGACGTTGGCGCACAGTTGGGCCAGCAGCAGCGGGTTGCGGTAGGGCACCACTATCACAGTGGTGCCGAACTCAATCTTCTGCGTCTGGGCTGCCAGCCAGGCCATGTTGGTGAAGGGTTCATAGTAGGGGGCTGGGTACTGCCCAAGGACCTCCCGGGTCAGGGCGATGTGGTCGGCGGTCATCAGCAGGTGGAACCCCATGGACTCGGCGTAGCGGGTCCAACGTAGCATCAGGTCGGGCGTGGCACCAGGCCCCGAATGGACCAGCTTCAGACCGACTTTCATTCTGGCTTCCCTCCGTGGTGGCTATGCGTCAAGTTGATGGTAGTCAGTTCCACAGGAGCTGTTCGGTGGGGTGGGACGACCGAGAGTGACTACAGTACCTGAAAGTGGGCCTCGGTGGGCACGCAGTCGACGCCGTTGATGGGGACCATGTCCTGAGGGCAGGTGGAGAAGGCGATGACGCAGTCCATCTCCGCCCTCAGTAGCACGTAGTCACCGGGCTTGCTGACCGGCGGTTGGAATGAGAGGCTGCCGTCGGCTTCGACAGGGATGTTCATGAACAGGTTCCACGGGCTGGGGGTCTCAGCCGAGGCCAGTCCCAGACCCGATAGAGCCTGCGCCAGATTGTCGGTGCAGTTGTCGTGGTACCCGGTGCAGCCCAGCAGTTCGTAGCGGTAGCGGTCGCATGCTGCGAGAAGAGTGTCGTGGATGCCTGGGGTGGTGTCCTGCACCAGGGTGAGGATGGGTCTCCGGTGATTGGTCACCATGCTGGCACCGGTAGGGGCCATGATGCGCCCCAGGGCAGTCCTGCTGTGTTCCATGGACATAAACTCGGTCAGGTCGTGACGATTGAAGGCCCAAGTGTCCACCACCTGCTGACCATGGGTGTTGACCACCTTCACGTGCTGTCCCTGGTCAACGAGGGCAGCCTTGCCCTTGCGGGCCTCGATGGTGATGAGGGGTGCGCTCATGCAATTCCACCTCTGAGTGCGTTGGGGTCATTATAGCGGTGTCCTGCCATGACTGCCGTGATGGCGAGGCGATATGATTGGGGACGATGAGCCCTTGCGGATGAAGGCGAACAGGGAGGAGCCATGCGCATTGCATCAGTGGAGACGGAACTTTACCGGATACCCCGTGGGCCGGGCTTGTCGAGCGCCAGTGCTCGCATCGAGGCCACCAGCATGCTGGTAGCCCATGTCCGCTCCGATGACGGGCTGGAGGGGATGGGGTGGACATACAGCCATGGTTCCGCCGGGGCAAGCCTGAAAACGGCAGTGGACACCCTGCTCGTTCCCCGCTTGGTGGGGGAGGAAGCCGGCGACATTCAAAGGCTGTGGAACAGCCTCTGGTACAGCATCTTTCCCAACATCACCATGGC
>JAAXIE010000219.1 GCA_012270525.1 Dehalococcoidia bacterium
TGGGCGAACACGTTGCCCTCGTCGCGGATCGGGCTTTCCAGGTGCCCGAACAACCAGGTGCTGCCCGCCTCGCCCGGGTTGGCAGTGACCGGTATGTGGCCCACCACGTTGTCGGGCGTCTCCCAAGCCGAGCTGTTGCCCAGGTTGAGGATGCGGAGCTGCTCGATATTCGAGTCGACGTCGATGCTGGGAATGATCAAACGGGTGGGAGATTGCAACTGCCCCACCGCTGCGACCTGGGATACGGGCTGCCACTCGCATTCCGGTTCTCCGGGAAGGCAGAAAATCTTGACCGCAGGCTCGAAAGCGACCGAGTCGGACCAGTAGGACGCCTTCAGGGCCTCGCCTGGGTAGAGACCAGCCTGTTGGGCCAGATCGGGCGAAAGCTCGGTGATCGCTACAGCCGCGGCTACCGGTGCTACTGGGTCCACCGGCTGCTGGACGTTCACGGCCTGTGCTGGCGTCGGCATGGGCTGGCGGGCTTGGGCCAGTTCTCCTGAGGCCAGTTCTCCTGCGGTGGTAGCGGGTTCTGCGATGGCGACCAGTTCGTCTTCCAACTCGCCGGTGGACTTGTCGAAGACGAAGAAGAACAGGCTTCCGACGAGTATGCCAACCAGACCCAAGACGACAAGGAGGGCTCCAGAAAGGGTCAATGGGTTCCTGCCCAGGTCCCGCAGGAATCGACGCAAAAGGGGAGGGCGATCTACCAGAAGATAGTCGTAGCCCGCTTCCATTCTACCCCCACACTCCCGCAGTTGGGCCGCAGTGAGGCCAATCGTGGGCCGCCCGGACGGCGGAACGGCTTATTGCTCCCGCTCCTTCACCGCAGCCCATGGGACGCAAAACAAGGCTTTGCGATATGAGAAAGACTACGAACGGGGTCGGGGAAGATGAGCGGCCCCACTGGCGATGGGCTCGTTCAGGTAGATGTCCCCGTTGCGTATCTTGATGTTGAACCCACAGTCGGGGTTCGTGCAAACCCAAGCCTTGTAATGGACGGTGGCGCCTTGGCTCCCGTAGTCCGAGAGTGGCACCAGTTCGCCCCGGCTGCACCTGAGACACTTAGGAATGGGCCCGGACTCCACAGGCGCCACCTCCCAACCCATAGTGATGCCGAGTATAGCGGGGTGTTTTCCCGAGCTTCAAGCGTTGACGCTCCCGTTATTGGACAAATGTTAAGACTTTACTCTAGGAAGTCCCGCAGCTTCTTGGAGCGCGTGGGATGTCGCAGTTTCCGCAGTGCCTTCGCCTCGATCTGGCGTATCCGCTCGCGGGTCACGCCGAACTCGCGGCCCACCTCTTCCAGGGTGCGGCTGCGCCCGTCGTCCAAGCCGAACCTGAGTTGCAGCACCCGGCTCTCCCGCTCGGTGAGGGTGTGGAGAACATCCTCCAGTTGCTCTTTCAGCAACTGGTAGGACGCGGCATCGGCGGGAGCAGGGGCTCCCCTGTCCTCGATGAAATCTCCCAGGTGGCTGTCCTCTTCCTCGCCGATGGGCGTCTCCAGGGAGACGGGTTCCTGCGAAATCTTGAGAATTTCTTCGACGCGTTCCGGGTTAACCTCCATGGCCATGCCGATTTCTTCCGGGCTTGGCTCCCGGCCATATTCCTGGAGCAAGCGGCGGTGCTGGCGCATGAGCTTGTTGATGGTTTCCACCATGTGCACCGGTATGCGGATGGTGCGGGCTTGGTCGGCGATAGCCCGGGTGATGGCTTGGCGTATCCACCAGGTGGCGTAGGTGCTGAACTTGTAGCCCTTGCGGTAGTCGAATTTTTCCACGGCCCGAATGAGGCCGATGTTCCCTTCCTGGATGAGGTCCAGCAGGGCCATCCCCCGGCCGATGTACTTCTTGGCGACGCTGACCACCAGCCTCAAGTTTGCCTCGGTGAGGTGGGCTTGGGACCGCTGGCTGTCGCGGTAGATGCGATCGAAATAGGCCTTGGCTTGGGGCGACATGGCGTGCACCTGGGGTTCGCACTGGAAGCCGTAGACCACCTCGCCCAATCGTGGCAGGGTGCAGTCGTCCACGGCGTTGATGATGTCCGGTGGCAGCACCCAACTGTCTAGTGAGAGTTGTATGATGCGGCGCGGCATCTCGGCCACGTCGACGTCGAGGATGGCCGCCACGTCGGCCAGCATCTCAGGGTGCAGTTCGGCATCGATGGCCGCTCTCAGCTTGGGATTGGTGGCCACCTGGGACAGCGTAAGGTTTCGCGGGAGTCCCAGCGACTCCCCCAGTGCGCCCACCAGCGTATCGGACCTGCTCATGCGTTCCAGCAGGGCGCAGCACATCTCGGCGGTGGTGGGGGCACGGCCCAGTTGCTCGTTGAGGCGTTGCGTCAGCTTCTCCAGGTGCCTGCCACCGTCCATCTTGCGGGCCAGGACCCTTTCGTCGCGGGAGGTCAGCAGGTGGACGCGGCCGATCTCCCTGAGGTACATGCGCACGGGGTCATCCAAAACCTCGGTGCCCTCGGCTTCCTGCTCCCACTCCACGTCCTCGTTTTGGGCTTCTTCGTCCATCCCCGGCTCTTCGAGTTTGACGTCCTTGGGCTGTATCCAGGACTCTCCCGGGCTTTCGGCGAGAATCACCGGGGCGTCTTCGCTGGCTTCCTCTGGACCGCGATTGACGGCCACGCCACCGATGACGCTCAGTATTTCGTTACCAGAGTCATCCTGTTCTTCGGGTTCGTCGAGGAACTCGCTTTCGTCTCCGGGGCGGCGTCTTCTCTTAAGCACTCGGCTGTTCTCCTTCGTTCTGGCTGGCTGCCATGATTCCTGCTGTACCTGGCCTGGGGAGGGTTCTGGTCTGGACTCTCGTTTCGCTAGCGCACCTTCTCCGCGAGCAACTCTTTGATCCGTTCGTTGCGTTGAAGCACATCATCGTATTGGCTTTGCATTTCATCGGGCGTGGCTTCCGCGAGGCTCAACGACTCCTCCGTCTTCAGTCGACGGAGATACCGGGCTTCCAGCTTTGCCACGGCATCCAGCAGGCCTGCTTCTTTCTGCTTGCGATCGGCGGGAGGAAGGACGCGAGCCACCAGCCGGTCCCAGTTGGGGCGGAGGTCTTCATCCATGAGTTCCGGGTCGTGGCCGTTTGCCCAGTAGGCCATGACCTCACGGTTTTCAGGCCGGTTGAAGTGCTCCGTACGGAGGGAGGGGGCCATGTTCCCCAAGTCCGGCTCCTGAAGCAGCAGGGCGAGGCAGAAGTCTTCCAACGGGTCCTGGTCCTGGGGGGCAAAGGCAGTCTGGTTGGCCGCGTCTCGACCCCGTTCCCGCTGGGTCGAGGAGCGGGAGTTGCTGCGTAGCGGACTTCGGGCCACGTTGGCGCGCAGGTTCTCCGGGGTCACTCCCAGGATCTTCGCCAACCCTTGAAAATAGTGGTCCTGCAGGAAGGGCTCTTGAACCGCGGTGATGAGCGAGAACATCGTATCGCGCATCTGCCCCTTCCCTTCGGGCGTTGTGATGTCGAAGCGATTGGGCAGTGCTTGGAAGAGGTAGTCCATCAATGGCAGGGGCTCGTCCACCAGGGATGCCCATGCTTGGGGGTCGTGCCTTATCAACTGGTCCGGGTCACGACCGGGTGGCAGAAGCGCGATTCTCAGTTCGGGACCCTGGCGACGCTGGTTGAGGGTGAAGTTGCGGC
>JAAXIE010000151.1 GCA_012270525.1 Dehalococcoidia bacterium
CCGACGCCGAGGGTCTCGCCCTGGCCAGGGGGGCCCTTTCCGTTCTGGGAATGAACGATGCCGAACTGACCTTGGGCGACATCTCGGTGCATAGGGCCCTCCTGGAAGCCTGCGGCCTTTCGGAGCGGGCCATCACCTTCGTTTTGGGATCGCTGCCGGAGTTGGTGGACGGCACTGAGGCCATGCAGAGGGCATGGCAGCAGGCTGACAAGGTGGGCTTGCTGGCTTCTGATGACCGGGCTGGTCATCTGCCCGCATTCATCAGGCAGATTGATGACCCCGACGCCCGGGAATTGTTGAAGGACATGCTGGAGCTCACCGGGGCCGATGAAGCAAGCGTCGGGCAGCGCACCTCTGACGAAGTAGTAGACCGCCTGTTGCGAAAGGCCCAAGCCTCCGACGACCCGGTCCGCCTGCAAACGGGCATGGAAGCAGCCACCTCCCTCGCAGCCATCAACGGCAATGCCCAGCAGGCCCTGGATGACGCGCGGACGTTGCTGCGCCGATACGGGGCAGATGTTGGACATCTCGACGACCTGGCCCGCTCACTGGAACTGCTGGATGACACCGACCGCCACTTGGGAGCCGTGCGACTGGATTTCGGACTAGCGCGGGAACTGGCCTACTACACCGGCATTATTTTCGAGGTCACCACCACCGACGATAGGGTTTCACTCGGCGGTGGTGGTCGTTACGACGGCTTGGCCCGCGCCTTGGGCTCGCCCGTAGATCTGCCCGCTCTGGGCTTCGCCTACTCGCTGGAAGCGGTGCTGGACAACTTGCCTTCCACCAGTCGCGAAGACCAGGCGCGCGAACTGTCGACCACCTACATATGGCCCGCGAGCGATACAGCATATCGCAATGCTCTCAGCTTTGCAGCGGAGTTGCGCGGTGGCGGGAAACGGGCTGTGGTGGAAGTCGTACCCCGTGACCTGGAAGGGGCCCTCGCCTTTGCTCGCAGTCAAGGCTATCCTTCTGTGCTGGCGATAGACGCAGATGGCACAACTACAACACACTCGCTCGAATAATCACAACGAGGGACTTCGCCTCGTACTGCCCAGCGACGGCGATCTGTACGACGGTTGCATCGCCTTCATGCGAGCCTGTGGAATGCCGGTGGAGAGGCAGCGCCGCCGCTACACCGCTGACATACCAGTGGTGAAGGGAGCCGTCGCCCTGTTCCAGCGTACTGCCGACATTACCCAGAAGGTGGAAGAAGGCAGTGCCGAGTTGGGCGTCGTCGGCTTCGACCGCTTCCTGGAATACCGGCGCGAGGGCACTCCCGTGGTCTGCCTCGTGGAGGACTTGGGATTCGGCCGGTGCGACCTCGTCATCGCCGTGCCCGATGGCTGGCTCGATGTGTCCTGCATGAGCGACCTCGCCGACCTGGCCGTGGAATTCCGGCAGCAGGGGCGTCAACTGCGCATCGCAACCAAGTATCCCCGCGTCGTCCAACGCTTCCTCTACTCCCACGGTGTCTACTACTTCTCCCTCGTGCAGGCCAGTGGCAGCTTGGAAGCAGCCCCTGCCGCTGGGTACGCCGACCTTATCGTGGACCTGGTGTCCAGTGGCATGACCCTGCGAGACAACCAACTCAAGACCCTGGACGATGGCACGATACTGGAGTCCAGTGCCTGCCTGGTTGGGAACCGCGCACTCATCCGGCGGTCGGAACGCACCTTGGAGATGGCCCGCGCTGTGTTGGAGACCATCGAGGGCTACCTCAAGGCCCGTCCCTACTTCCGGCTGACGGCCAACGTCCACGGGGAGTCTGCCGAGGCCATTGGGACTCAGATCCTGTTGCGACCCCACTTGGCAGGTCTGCAGGGGCCCACCGTGTCTCCCGTATTCAACCTGGACCAACCCGACTGGTATACGGTCAGCCTGCTCGTACCACGGGAAAGGCTGCTGGAAGCCGTCGATCACCTGCGCAATTCCGGGGCCAGGGACATAGCCGCTTCGCAGGTCAGCTACCTGTTCAAGGATGAGTGCGGCAGCTTTCGCAGTCTGCTAGAATCCGAGAATGCCTAACCTGCCAGCGCATATACAACTGGCCCAGCACGCGGCAGCCCGCTTGGGCCGCCCTGTGCTCAAGGAACATCAAGGAGCGTTTCTGCTGGGAGCCACGACGCCCGACATACGCGCCATGACCAAGTGGCCCCGGGAGCAGACCCATTTCGCCCCGCTATCGGTGGACGAAGTTGGAGCGGGCGTCCGGGCCATGCTCCAGGCAAACCCGCGACTGCACGAGGCGGGCGTTGCCAACGACCCTACCCGCGCCTTCGTCGCGGGCTACATAAATCACCTGGTCGCCGACGAAACGTGGATTTGCACCGTCTACCGCAAGTTCTTCAACCGCGATGACACCCCGGAAGGCAGGGTGCAGGGCAACATGTGGGACCGGGCCATTCAGTTGGACATGGACCGCGAGGCCAAAGCCGACGAACAAGAGGTTCAACGGATCACCGAGGCACTGGAAGGGGCCGAAGCAGGCATCGATGTAGGCTTCGTCGATCCCGGGACGCTTGCCGAGTGGCGTACCTGGGTGCAACGGTTCAACAGTTGGGAATTCAGTTGGGAGCGTCTATCCCGGGCCCTGCGTCGCATGTACGGCGAAGATGAGCAGGCCTTGGCCATGGCCGAAGAATTCATCGGCAACATGCCCCACAGCTTGGAAGAGGTCTACGGATTGGTGACGCCGCAGCATATCGCCTCCTATCGCGAGGAGGCCATCACCTCGTCCATGGAACTTATAGAGGAGTACTTGGATGCGTCTGCAGGTAATTGAGGGGCTGGAGAAGGCCCGGGAAGCCCTGCAACGCACCGACCCGCTGGATACCTCGTCGGTCCCGGTCGAAGTGGTGGACCGCAATGAACAGCTTTTCGGCGAGCGCCTCTCCCCGCAGGAAGCCGTGCAACGCATCCTGTCCGCCGTCCGTCGCGATGGCGATCAAGCCCTGCGACACTACACCAAGCTGCTTGATGGCGTCGACCCGGACTACCTGGAAGTAGACCGCGCGGAGCTGGATGCCGCGGTGGAAGGGCTCACTCCAAGCCTGCGACACTCCCTCGAACTGGCGGCCGAACGCATCGAGGACTTCCACAAGCAGTGCCTGCCTCGCCGCTGGCTGGACATAGAAAAGGGGCTGGGAGAATTTACTGTTCCCCTCGACCGCGTGGGCATCTACGCCCCTGGGGGAAAGGCCGCCTATCCTTCCACCGTGCTGATGACTGCCGTCCCAGCGCGGGTCGCCGGTGTGCGGGAGATCGTTCTCGCCAGCCCTCCCCGCGAGGGGAACGTCCCCAGCCCCATTGTGCTGGCCGCAGCAGCCCTGTCCGGCATCGACCGGGTGTTCGCCGTCGGCGGACCCCAAGCCATTGCGGCCATGGCCTACGGGACCGAGTCCATTCCTGCCGTCGACCTGATATGCGGGCCCGGCAACCTGTTCGTGGCATTGGCCAAACGGATGGTGTTCGGCCAGGTGGGGATCGACGGCATATTCGGGCCCACCGAAACACTGGTGGTAGCCGACGCCACGGCCCCACCTGCTTTCTGCGCCGCCGACCTCATCGCCCAAGCCGAGCATGACGAGATGGCTGTGCCCATTCTCGTCACCACGGCCCCAGACCTCATCGACGCCATCGAGGAGGAGCTTGACCGCCAGCTTCCCTCGCTGGAGCGACAGGCAATGGCCGTCGCTTCGCTGCAACGCCAAGGCAAGATACTCTTGGTGGACACCATCGATGAAGCGATAGAACTGGCCAACTACCTGGCCCCGGAGCACCTCTGCCTCATGCTGGAGAACCCCTGGAATTGGGCCGGGAAGGTGCGCCATGCTGGGGGGCTTTTCCTGGGCCACTATTCGCCAGAAGTCATGGGCGACTATGTAGCCGGCCCCAGCCATGTTATGCCCACAGGAGGCTCGGCGCGGTTCAGTTCCGCTCTCGGAGTGCACCAGTTCCTGCGCACCATGCCGGTGGTCGGTCTGCCACCCCAGGAGTTCTCACGCCTGGCCGAGCCTGCTACCAGCATCGCCCTAGGGGAGGGGCTGTCGGCCCACTCTCATGCCATTCAGGTCAGGGTGAGGAGCCTGCAACAGGCCGACGCATCATGAGCCTTGACCCCGCTGGGCGTATGGTGCCTCACATCCGCGCCCTGAAGACGTATGAAGGCGTAGACCCCACCGAGGTGCTGGCCCAGCAGGCTGGCATCCCCCCAGACCAGGTCATCAGGCTCAACGGTAATGAGAACCCCTTTGGCCCTTCGCCCCGCGTTGCCGAGGCCCTGGCTTCCTACCCCTACTACAACCAGTACCCCGACCCCGACCAGCGAAGCCTGAGGGCCCTCCTGTCCGGCTACCTGGATGTCCCACCGGAACAGATTGTGGCTGGCAACGGGAGCGACGAACTCATCGACATGGTGCTGCGCATCTTCCTGGAGCCGGGCCAGAAGGTGATCGACCCCACCCCGACCTTCGGCATGTATCGCTTCAGCACTGCCGTATGCGGTGGCCAAGCCGTTCCCGTGCCGCGCAACGAACTCTTCGACGTGGACGTTGAAGAAATCGAGCAGCTCCTGGACGACGACACCAAGGTAGCCTTCCTGGCATCACCCAACAACCCGACCGCCAATATCGCCCAGGAGTGGCAGGTCCGTCGCCTGCTGGAGACGGGCCTGATCGTGGTCGTGGATGAGACCTACCACGAGTTCTGCGGAATCAGCCTCATCCCGCTGCTGCAGGAATACCCCAACCTGATCATCCTGCGTACCTTCAGCAAGTGGGCGGGGCTCGCTGGCCTGCGTATCGGTTTGGGCATCATGGACCCGGGTCTGGCACGGGTCATGATGGGCATGAAGTCCCCCTACAACGTCAACGTCGCAGCCGAGGCGGCCCTGACCGCATCCCTGGAGGACCGCGACGAACTGCTGAAACGCGTCGGATGTATCGTCCAGGAGCGGGACCGGCTGTTCGCCAAGCTTCAGTCCCTGCCCGGCGTGACCCCATGGCCTTCCCAAGCCAACTTCATCCTGACCCAGCTTCCCGCTGGCAGGGGCAAGGAGACCTTCGAAGGCTTGGCCCGCAGGGGCATATTCGTGCGCTATTTCGGTGGCGACAGGCTGGAAGATTTCGTCCGCATCAGCGTAGGCTTACCCCACCAGACCGACGCAGTGATAGCCGCCCTTGAAAGCCTGCTCCTCTAGGCATCGAAAGCGAGTTGCCCCATGGCCGGGCGCGAAACAAGAATAGAACGCCAGACCTCCGAGACCCAGATCTCCCTCACCCTCTGCTTGGATGGACAGGGCATACACCAGGTTGCCACGGGCAACGGCATGCTCGACCACATGGTGCGCCAGCTCAGCCGCCACGGAATGCTCGACATAACCCTAAGTGCCCATGGCGACCTCGACGTAGGTTGGCATCACCTGGTGGAGGACACCGCCATCACGTTGGGACGGGCCTTCCATCAGGCCTTGGGAGACGGGCGCGGGATACGGCGCATGGGCCATGCCCTCGTCCCCTTGGACGAGACCCTGGCCATGGTGGCCGTCGACCTCAGCGGTCGTGGTTACGCTTCTATTGACCTCGACCTCGACGGCCAGATGGTCGAGACTCTTCCCGGTGACCTGCTGCACCACTTCCTGGAGAGCTTTGCCGTGGAAGGCCGCATGAACCTGCATGTCAAGGTCATGGCGGGCCGCAACGCGCACCACAAGGCGGAAGCGGTGTTCAAGGCCCTAGCCCGCTCCCTGCGAGACGCCTTGGAACCCGATCCACGGGCCGCCGGGGAGGTCCCCAGCACCAAGGGCACAATATCCGGCTGAACTTCTTGCAGCCCAAGGGGATACCCACGTCATCCAGTCACACCGTTAGGACTTCACAGCCCTACACTCACGCCGCCTTCGCCCCGACCTCACTCCTCCACGTCTTCCAGTTCGAAACGGTAGTCCTCGATTACCGGGTTGGCCAACAATTGCTGGCACATATCATCGATGCTCTGCATTGCCTGGCGAACATGACGGTCGTTGACCTTCACCTCGATGTACTTGCCCACCCGGACGGACTCCACACTCTTGAAGGAGAGGTCCTTCAATCCAGCAAGCACGGTCAGGCCCTGGGGATCGTTGACCGTGGGCTTCAGGCTGATGAAGATTTTGGCGAGGAACACCGGCAAGCCTACCGTTCCATGGCCTGTGGCGACGCGGCGCAGGGTATGCCTCGTCCCACGCTGCTGGTCTCCTGGCTGAATCGGTTCCCCCGGTAGGCATTGTAGAACGCCTCGATGCGCCCTTCATCCACGCCATCGAATACGTCAAGCACTCCCCACGCCGTCATGGCAACCTGCCCCGCGCCAATCCGGTCGTAAGGGCGGGTTATCAGCCACTGGTCGCTGTCTCTGAGGGTATTGTGCACTTCCCTGAGACGGTCTATGTCTTCGTCACTGGACAGGTTGTAGCTCATGACCACGTTGCCGTGCTCCAGGTTGTGCACCAAGGCCCGGTCAGGGACGCCTTCACGGTCGGTGACCGGATCAACGTACCCGGGCGGGAAGAAGCCACACTCCCACGGCCTGCTCAGGTGAGGCCCCGATGTGGGCGGAACGGTGGAATACTCCGGAAAGTCGGGATCGGTATCAAAAAGGTGCCGTGCATCTTCAGCACCCGCGGGCAGGATTCCCCTTGCGGAAACTTCGTCTTCAGTCAGAGTCATGCGCGCTTGCACCTGCCCGATGCCATCCTTGTACTCATCTGTCCCCCGGTTGGGGTCAGGAAGCAGACCCAACAGCCCTTCCACGACGAACGCGCCGATGATCACCACGGCCAAAAACCCGGCTATGGCATAGATTATCCACCGCCGGGAACGCCGCCTGCCCATGCTCATCGGCCCCCGTAACCCGCCGGGCGGGATGTCCGATATCCCTCCGGCGGAGCGTCTCGCTACGCTTCTGCGTCGTCGCTGGGGCCTGCGGGATCGGGGCAAAATGTTCTCCTTCCGTAGTGTTTTCCGTCAGTTCCGGGGGTGCCAAAGCTCCGGGCGAATCAGGTCAGTTCATGGCCCGTCAGCCGACGGTATACCTCGACGTATCGTTGGGTAGTCATTCCGACCACGTCACCGGGCAGTTCCGGCGCGGGAGGCTCGTGGTTCCAGCCTTGGCCGTCCAACCAGTCCCGTACGAACTGCTTGTCGAAGTTGGGTTGAGAGCGGCCCGGCTGGTACCCATCGGCATCCCAGAACCGGCTGGAGACGGGAGTCAGCATCTCATCGATAACCGTTAGCCGACCGTTAACCAACCCGAACTCCAACTTGGTGTCGGCGAGCAGGAAGCCTCCACAACTGGCGTACTGGTGGCAGTGGTTGTAAATCGCGATGCTCTGTGTCTCCAGCTCCTTGGCGAGTTCGGCACCGACCATCTCCGTCACCTGTTCCAACGGCAGGTTCTCGTCGTGCCCTTCTTCCGCCTTTGTCGTCGGAGTGAATAGAGGCTTCTCCAGGCGGACACCTTCCTGCAGGCCCGAAGGCATCGGGTTGCCGAACACGGTCCCGTTT
>JAAXIE010000130.1 GCA_012270525.1 Dehalococcoidia bacterium
CGTAGCCCTCGTCCCTCAGGCGCAGGTAACCGTAGTCGGCGGTTGCCTCGACGGGAGAGGTGCCCTTCTCGCTATCGGTGATGCACAGGGCCAGGTTGCGATTCTTGAGTCGCTGGAACACCTCATCGTCGTTCCAGGAGGCATGCCGGAACTCGAAGGCGGCCCTGAGGTCTTGGGGCAGCCAGGACAGGAAATCGTCCAGCACCTCCACATCCTTCCGGAAAGAAGGGGGAAGCTGGAAGAGCAGCACGGCCAGCTTGTTGCCGAGGACACCAGCACGGTTACAGAACATCTCGGTGAGTTCACGGCAGTTGGCGAGGCGTGCATCGTGGGTGATGCGACGCGGGGCTTTCAGGGTGAAAGTAAACTGTTCCGGCGTTTCCCGGGCCCAACCGGCCACCACCTTTTCATTGGGCATCCGGTAGAAGGTGTAGTTGACCTCCACCGTGGAGAACCGCTCCGAGTAGTAGGAGAGCATTCTGGAGGCTGGCAGGTCAGCGGGATAGAAGTTCCCCTTCCACTCGTTGTAGTTGTACCCCGAGGTCCCAATGAGGATCATGGCTAGCCGACGGCCACTCCGACGGCGGTAGGCTCCTCTGCGGGCGTCCCTTGGGGCTGCGACTCCAAAGAGTCTGCCGGTGGTGGGGCATCGGCGGTCGCTGACTTGTTGGCCTTGGCGGCCTCGATGCTGGCCCGCAGGGCTTCCATCAGGTCGCCAACCTTCCCTTGAGGCGCAGGTGGCGGGGTGGTGACCGCTTGAGGCGTTCCGAGTTTGGCCTCGATGACCCGCTCCAAGGCGAAGCGGTACTGGTCAGCATGAGTCTCCGGAGAGAACTCCGACGTCAACTGGTCTATGAGGGCCACGGCCATCCCCACCTCGGCGTCGCTCAGGGCGGCCTGCTCCTCTGGGAGCTCCAACTCGTTGGTGCCCCGAATCTCATCGGGATAGTGCATGGTCTCCAGCAGCAGACCCTGCTCGTAGGGGCGCAGGCAACAGAGATGCTCCTTCTGTCGCAGGGACACCTTGGCAATGGCCACCCTGGAAGTGGTCTCCAGTGCCTTTTTCAGGAGGTAGAAGGGCTTGACGCCCACCCCTTCCGGCTCCAGGGCATAACTGCGGTCGTAGTACATGGGGTCGATGGCTTCCAGTTGCACGAACTGGGAGATCTCGATGGTGTGCCTGGAGGGAACCGGAAGCTCCTCGAAGTCGGAGGGTTCCATCACCACGTACTGTTCCTTGGCATACTCGTAGGCCCGCACTTCCTCCGACGAATCGACGATGGCCTCATGATGAGGGCAGTAGTGACGCTGCCGGATGCGGCTCCCGCAGGGCTGATGCAGGGTAACGAAGGCGATGTCCTTGCTGTCGGTGGCGTTGTATAGCTTTACCGGAATGGCGACCATCCCAAAACTGATGGCGCCCTTCCAAATAGCGCGACGGGCCATGGTTCCGTCCTCCTCAAACCGTGATAGGCCCTGCCCAATGACTGCTAAGAATTGGGACTGATCCGGAGTCTGCTTCAGGTCCGTTCGGATAGCTCCACGGGCCAGCCGGGAGCATCCTGAAGCGTGCAGTCTGGCGGGGCCTTGTCCTCCCTCATGGTCATGTAGACCGGATATCGAAGCTTGCCGTCGGTGGAGAATTCGCCGTATTGCACCTGGCACACCAACTCGGGGCGACACCAGAAGAGGAATTTCTGCATGGATGGCAGGACGCTGAAGGGGCAGGTGTCGGTGTGCCTGCGAGCCAGGGCGGTGTAGACCTCTTTGGCTTGGGGCTTGGTGAACCCGGCTCCGACGCTGCCGACGTATTGAAGAACGCCCTGCCCGTTGTACAAGCCCAGCAGCAGGGATGCGAAGAGTTCGCCTCGTTGTCCCCCGAAAGCATAGCCTCCGATGGCGAACTCGCATTCCCTCCAGCGCTTGATCTTCTTCCAGTCGGAACTACGTTGCCCGGGGAAGTAGAGGCTGGACTTCTCCTTGGCTACGATTCCTTCCAGTCCCAACTGGCAGGTGGCGTGGAAAAAGGCCTCGCCCTCTCGCTCGATATAAGCGCAGGGCTGGACCACCTCGCTGGATGGCAAGAGCTGGTGCAGCAGAGCCTTGCGCCGATGCAGCGGTTCTTTCATCACCGACTTGCCGTTAACGTAGAGCACGTCGAACACGATATAGTTGGCTTGGCAGTCACGCGAACGGGTCTGGGGATGGGCCAAGCGTTCCTGGAGCAACGGGAAGGAAGGACGTCCCTCTTTATCGAGACAGACGATCTCTCCGTCGAGGACCGTGCCGTTGTGCTTGCCCTGCACCCCGATTTGGGCCAGTTCGGGGAAGACAGGGGTGATTTCGCGGCCGTTGCGGTCGGTTATCGTAGCATCTGTCCCCCGCACCGTGGCCAAGGCCCGGATGCCATCCCATTTCAGTTCATAGAGACAGTCGGGCGAATCGAAAGGGTGCCGTGCCAGAGAGGCAAGCATCGGGCGCACGGTTGTGAGGGAACCGTCTGGTAAACTACCGACCGTAGCCATAACAGCTACATGTTAGAACGCATGAACAAGGGCTGCAATACCGATTTGACCTCCCTTCCGCGGAAGTAATGGAAGAGGTCGTGATGGAGAACCCATGAGGGGTCATCGAATGCTGGTCTGCTTTGCTCATCCCGACGATGAGGCGTTTCCCGTGGGAGGCACCCTGGCAAGCTACACCGCCCGCGGGGTGGACGTCCGCTTGATATGCGCCACGTTGGGTGAAGAGGGGGAGATCCGGCAGCCCGGCTCGGCTACGCGGGAGACCCTTCCGCAGGTGCGCTGGAAGGAGCTCAAGGCGTCGTGCCGGGCATTGGGAGTCCAGGAGCCGCTGATTCTGGAGCATCGCGATTCAGGTATGCAGGGCGATGAAGCCAACCATCACCCACGGGCGTTGATCAAGGCACCATCGGAGCAGGTGATCGAGCCGCTGGTAGCAGAGATGCGACGCTTCCGCCCCCAGGTCGTCCTCACTTTCGGACCCGACGGTCTGTATGGCCACCCTGACCATATTGCCATGTCGGAGCACACCACTTCCGCCTTCCACCTGGCAGGTGACCCGCTGGCATTTCCCCACCAACTGGCTGGAGGACTGGAGCCCCATTCACCGCTGCGCCTCTTCTACAGTGCACGGCCTCGCGGTTTCAGAATGACGATGGCAACCCGCTTCCGGGGGGCGGGTGTGGACGTACCGCTGCCATCCGCGGAGCGCCGTGACGATGGCGTGCCCGTGGAGGAGTTGCACCTGCACATGGATGTATCGGCGTATCTGGAGCAGAAGAAGGCATCGATCCGGTCGCATTTCACCCAGATGCAGGTGGACTCGCCATATTTCAAGGTCAGCCACGAGGTGCTGGCGGAGACCCTGGGGCGGGAGCATTTCATACGGGGATACCCGCGGGTGGAGCCCGGTGCCGTGGTGCCCCCTGATTTCTTCGAAGGGATCGAGCCGACCAGGTGAGGCCTCGGCCTACCTCGGATATCTACGTGGTGTCTAATTTGCCTGGTTCTGATAGTATGGCCTGCTGACATGGAGGAGACTCAAGGGACGCAATGAAGCCATCGAGGGGCAGGAGGTAAGCCATGCCCAAGGCACCCATCAACGGCATTGACCTTTACTACGAGAGCAACGGCGAGGGACCCGCTATCGTGTTCGCCCACGGCCGGGGTGGGAACCACATGAGTTGGTGGCAGCAGGTGGCGGTCTTTTCCAAGACGCACCGCTGTATCACCTTCGACCACCGCGGGTTCGGCCAGTCGGAAGACGTGCCCGACGGCCCAGGCCGACACGCCTACGTGGAAGACCTGAAGGGTCTGCTGGACTACCTTGGGGTTGAGGAAACCGTGCTGGTGGCCCAATCGATGGGAGGCCTCACCTGCCTGCCCTTTGCCTTGGCCTACCCGGAACGTACCCGCGGGTTGGTGCTGGCGGACACCACCGGTGGCATCGGCGACGAAAGCGTGGCCGGTCTGGTGCGGGACTATCAGGCTCCCACCGACACTCTGGAGCGAACCCTGGCACGCTCCTTCCGTGACAACCACCCGGTCAAGACGTTTCTTTACCTGCAAATCAATTGGCTGAACCCGCCCCGGGCAGCCGACCCCATATCAGGGTTTGCCAGCGGCGAGGGCCCCAAAGCGGACGAGCTTGCCCGCATGAAGACCCCCACTCTAATGATGGTAGGCAAGGAGGACGCGGTCTTCCCGCCCTACATCATGGAGGCGGCCCACAAGCTGATCCCCGGTTCAAGGCTGGAGATAGTCCCCGATTGCGGTCACTCGGTATATTTCGAGCACCCCGAGGTGTTCAACCGCTTGGTGACCGAGTTCATCGCCGAGTTGGAGGGGGCAGCAGTAGCCGCCGACTGAGGTCGGGGTCATCCCTTCAGGGCAATCATCACGACGGCCATCGATATGGCCGCGACGCCAACCACCTGGGTGGGTATGTTGCTGGTTGTGACCCAATCGGGGAACTCCCGGGGCAGGGCTCGCATCAGGATTATTGAATAGACCAGTATGACGGCGGGCTGCAGGGCTCCGATGGCGGATACCTGCGATACCGGCCCCAAGTCTATTGCTCCGAGGTTGAGGGCTATCGCCCCCGAAGCCGTCACCTCGCTCAGCAATACCAGCCCCATGAAGCCGGGCCGCCGGTACAGCCGCACGGCGTCGCTCCTGACCTCAGCAATACACAACGACGCCGATGTCATCGCCAACCCGATGCCGATACGCGATGCAGCGAACACATCCCACAATTCCTCGGTCTCCAGGATTCGGGATGCAACCACGTTGGAACTGGCAAAGATGAAGGCGGCTATGAGAGCGAAGGCTTGGGCCTTGGGCTGGCTGAAGTAGCCCCGGACCCGGTGAATTGCCGTGCGCAGGGTTCCCCGCTGGCCCCACGAGTCGGCGGGCTCGACGTTTCCACCCTGCCATGTAACCAACCCTGCCCCAACTACCGAGAGCACGATTGCGCCCCAGATGATGGCCGAGAGCAGTTCGTCGAGAAAAATGGCGCTCATCGGGGCCACCATGATGGGATTGAGGTAGTAGATGGGGGCTACCCGGGCCAGTTGGCCATGATGCAGGGCCGCCAGAAGCATCAGCAGGCTGCATGCCCGGATGGCTCCCAGCAGCACTCCTGCCGAGATGGCAGACCAGTCCACGCCATCCAGGCTGACACCGATAAGCAGGCACACGCCAAGGGGTATCTCAAGGAGCCCTATCCAAAAGGCATACAGGTAGATGTTGGGGGTGTACCGCTCCACGACCATCTTGTCGACGACGTTCAGCACCCCGAAGGTGAAAGGAGCCATCAAGGCCATGAACATCCAGAGGGGCAAGTGACCTGCTTCCCCGGGGCCGCTGCGCGCGGCCACGCTTGTTTCCCTACGTTACCGGACGGGGCGATGAGTTCCGGCGGATTATAGCAGAGGCTTCCCTTCAGCCTGCCGGTCATCCTGGCGATTACCCAGGGCCAGCAACCCCACCAGTGCGACCATTCCTGCCGCCGCCAGCCCTGCTGCCATCAGGAACACTTCCCGGAAGGCCTCCACGAAGGCTTCGGGATTCAATTGCTCCTGTCCAGGCAGGACCCCCAAACCCAACTCGTGCTGCCCCATTCTTATGGCAAAGAGGCTGCCGAACACAGCCACGGAAATCACTCTCCCCATTGATTCGGCCACTCCCAAGGCACCGGAAGCCGTGGCGGCGCGGGCCCCCGGCACGCCGTCGAGGGTGAGGGTGTAGACGGTGGACATGGTGAGTCCAAGCCCGAAGCCGGTCACCATGATGCGAATAGCGACCATCCACATGGCGGCGTTCTCGCCGAGGTAGGCCATCCACGCAAGACCAATGGCCAGTACCGCCAGCCCGGTGGCGGCCACGTGCCGGGGGGCGATGCGGTCGGCCGCCCAACCCCCGATCAGGGCCGCCGCGGACATGGCCGCTGCGAGGGTTCCCAGCATCACCCCCAGGGAGCCCGCGCCCCGTCCCAGGATGTCGGAGATGTAGAAGGGGAAGATGAACCAGATCACGAACACACCGGTCCAGCCCAGCAGCACTCCCAAGCACGGTGCAACGAAGGCCCGGATTTTCAGGAGGGCCATATCCATGGCGGGCCAGGATGCGGTGCGTTCCACGTGCCATAGAAGCACCAACAGCAAGGGGGCCAAGGCGAGCATGACAATGGGGAGCGGCTCTCCCCATCCGCTCCGTCCTCCTACGTGCAACCCGATGACAAGAGCCACCAAGCTGCCGGAAAGGGCCAAGGCTCCGAGGATGTCCAGCGACCGGTCCCCAGCATGAGAGGCATCGCGCTGAAGCAGCAGCAAGCCCAGCAGGAAGACCGAGGCACTGATGGGCACCCTGGCGAGGAATATCCACCGCCACCCCAGTGCCTCCACCAACACAGCGGCTCCGAGGGTGGCTGCCAGAAGCCCCAATGCTTGGCTGGAGAAGGCAATACCCATCACGCCGCCACGGCGGTGCGGGGGGAAGGCTTGGGCCGCAACAGCAGGGGAGGCTGCCAGGAGAATACCGGTGCCTATGCCCTGTATCACCCGCAAGCCGAAGATGGCATAGAGGTCGGGGGTCAGACCCACTGCCAGCAGGGCGATGGTGTTCAAGGCGGCCCCTACCAGAAAGACCCTCTTCAGCCCAAAGAGGTCCCCGGAACTGCCGGCGGCAACTGAAAGACCGGCCCGGGCCGCGACATGGGACACGATAATCCACTGGATGGTCTGCATGTCGGTGCCGAAGTCGGAGGTGATGGCAGGCAATGCCACGTTCACACCGGTGTCCATTGCTCCCAAGGCCAGCCCGGAGCCAGCGCACAAAGCCACCAACCAACGCCGGTAGCGGGTAAGGGTCTCCTCTGAGGTGGTCAAGGAGCCTGCGCTGCCAACTGGCCGACGTAGAGCACTCCTAGGATCCCTTGCCGATCGTGGAGGGGACGGATATGGCCCCCGCTTGGAGGGCCCGTTGCAGGCTGGCGCGCTGAGGGCGGTTCAGCCCAACATGGCTGCGCCTCGAACGCATCTGGGCCACGGCATCATCCACGGTGGCGGCCCTGCCGGTGGCCAGCATGAGGGCGGTAGCAAAGGTAGCCGACCTCCCGTGACCCAGGGTGCACTGTACCAGCAGGACGTCGCCTGCACGCAAGCGCTGCAGCCCCCAATCCACTCCCTCCGAGAGCTGCTCCACGGTGGGGCCGGAAGCATCCAGGACCGGGACTGCCAGGTAATGCTCCGGATCGGATGGTGCGCCTGGATCACGGGGTATCTCGGCGCACACATCCAAGACCGCGGAAACCTCATACGTGGAGAGTGCCGCCCGGTCCCACGCAAGTATTCGACCACCCACCAGGAGCCCGTGTCCCAAATCGGTGGCGGCCGGTTCGCGGGTCGCCAACCGCACCAGCACGACGTTCACGTACCGGCTGAGAACGAACGGCAGATAGGCCAGTAGCCACAACAGCGGGATAGAACCGTTGGGCTTCTTGAGGAAGAGTCTGCCCCCCATGCCATTGGACCGCTGCACCAGGTAGGCAACGGCAGGAATCAGTTGCGACAGGGCCACCCAGAACAGTAAGCCCGCCACCACTGCCAGCAACCCGTCCAACAGCAGAACGCCGCCAGCGATGAGCACCGCGGCTACCAGCGCGAACCCCGATGCCTGTCTCAGTGAATTCTCCTGTGGAAGGGATGGCGGACCTGAGGACGCACCGAGCGGGCTATCATAGTCAGCCTTCGTGGAGGATGGCAGCGGACTCTTGGTCCTGCGAGGCGAGCAAACTCTTTCAGAAGGGGCCAGTAAGTTTCCCGCTATGATAGCATCCGGTCATTGGCTGGCAGGAGGGAACCGTTGCTGCTGGGCGTAGTATCCGATACCCACGGGTACATGGACCCGCGGGTCGCACCGCTCCTACAGGGCGTCGATCACATACTGCACGCTGGCGACATTGGCAAGGGGGACATCCTGGGCCAGTTGTCCCGGATCGCCCCGTTGACGGCGGTGCGGGGAAACAACGACCGGGAGCCACCGGAATCGCTCTACCCGGAAGAGGTCACACTGGAGTTCGAGGGGTGTCGCATCTATCTGACGCACCAGGTAAAGGTTCCAAAGGATTCCAGGAGCCGCTCGCTGACGCCTTATTGCGAAGCTGGCTTGAACGTAGTGGTCTCAGGTCACAGCCACATCGCCCTGGAGAGGCAGGTGGGCAACATCCTGTTCTTCAACCCTGGGGCCGCTGGCAAACGACGCTTCAACGTGGTGCCATCAATCGGGCTACTTGACGTGTCCGAGGGAAGAGCGAGCAGCACGGTGGTGCCATTGTAGGATCCGACCGCTTGTTGGACTGAGTCAATGGTTCCAAGCGCGACCGAAAGGATCCGGTCCCGGGTCTTTGACACCCTTTTTGGGCTGGTGCTATCATCGCGCCGGTTTGAGGCTCATACTGGTACGGCACGGCCAAACGCCTTGGAACGCTGAGGGCCGGTTCCAGGGTCAGGGAGATACGGGCCTCACTGAACTGGGAATCGAGCAGGCCAAGCGGGCTGCCTCAGCCCTGGCCACCCTCGAAGTAACGGCTATCTATTCCAGTCCCCTTCCCCGCGCTCTTCGGACGGCCCAGGAAATCGGCCAGGAACTCTCCCTGGATATTGTTCCCTCGGACGGGTTGAAGGAAATCAACTTGGGCGCGCTGGAAGGCATCACGGGGCCGGTGATGCGCGAGAAATACCCTGAGGTGTTCGACACGTGGAACCAACACCCTGGGCGAATCGCATTTCCCGGAGGCGAGTCGTTGCGACAACTGCAGCGCAGGGCGTGGAAGGCGGTCCAACGGATCGAGGAAGCCCACCCCGACGGCACCGTGGTCGCGGTCTCCCATAATTTCGCCATCAATGCCATAGTGAGCCGCTTCCTGGGGCTGCCACTATCCCGCTTTCACCGGGTCCGGGTGGACTTGGGGTCCTTCACGGTACTGGAAGCCGGTTCACGCTACCGTCACTTGGTGCAGTTCAACGACCGCTGCCACCTGACCGGCCTGCCTGGAACCGGAGGCTGAGC
>JAAXIE010000206.1 GCA_012270525.1 Dehalococcoidia bacterium
GAACAGGGTGTTGCGGGAGCATCCATGGGTGGGGCTGGAGTTGTTCAAGGCCTTCCAGGACTCGAAGCAGGCGGCCTACGAGCAGGCGCGACGCTCACGGGCTGGCTACCTGCTGTTCGAGGGGAGCGATTTCAGGGAGCAGGCGGAACTGTTCGGAGAGGACCCGTTCCCGCTGGGCATCAGGGCCAACCGGAAGATGCTTGAAACCCTTATCGCGGGATCCATGGACCAGGGGTTGCTACGACGTCCGGTGCAGGTCGAGGATGTGTTCTTTCATACGACGCTGAATACGTAGAAGCGGAAACGGGTGACGCGCATACCGGGCGAACGCCCAAGCACTCAAGAGGCGCAGAATACAGAGGCCCGAAGATAAAGGCGCAGAATACAAAAGCCCGAAGATAAAAGGAGAGTGGAGATGAGCAGCGGACTTGTGGATGCCGATGGCCACATAAGGGATACGGAGCAGCACTATCGCCAGTACCTGGAGGCCCCGTACGACAAGCGGGGTCCGGTGGGCGTGGGGTTGGATGCCTTTGACAGGGCCATGTTCGGCACGCTGGGTGGCCCGAATAGTATCGACGCCCAGAACTGGATCGACATCCTGGACCAAGCGGGCATGGAGACGACGGTCCTGTACCCCACCATTGGGCTTGGGGTGGGCTTCATCAACGAGCCGGAGTACGCGGCGGCCTTCTGCCGGGCATACAACAACTACGTCTCCGAGGAGTTCTGCAAGGTCAGCCCGCGGCTCAAGGCCGTGGCCCTGTTGCCGTTGCAGGCTCCTGAGGAATCGGCCAAGGAGATGCGCCGGGCGGTGCAGGACCTGGGCCTGGTTGGCGGGATGCTGGCGGCGGACGGTCCCTATCTGCTGGGGAAGCCACAATACGACGAACTGTACCGGGTGTCGCAGGAACTGGATACGACGCTCGCGGTGCATGCTTCCGGTTCTCTGAAGGGTCGTGGCCCGGATGAGTACCTGTTCGAGAGGCTGGTGCAGGCCCACTGCCTGTCCCATCCCTACGGGTTGATGCGGCAGATTACCAGCATGCTGTTCGAGGGCGTGCCGGAGCGGTTCCCCGACCTGAAGCTGGCCTATCTGGAGGCTGGTTGCACCTGGGTGCCCTACTGGATGGACCGGATGGACGAGGAGTACGAGATACGTGGCGACGTGGAGGCTCCGACGCTGACGAAGAAGCCCAGCGACTACATACTCGAAGGCAACATCTGGGTGGCATGCGAGCCGGAAGAGAGGCTGCTGCCCGAAACGCTGAGGATCATCGGCGACCACAAGGTGGTCTTCGCCTCGGACTATCCGCACTGGGACGGTACGTTCCCGGATTCGCTGTTCGAACTGCAGAAGAGGCCTGATCTGACAGAGGAGCAGCTGGGCAAAATCCTGGGAGACAATCCCAGGGCGTTGTACGGCCTCGACTGATTTGGGTCCTTGGGCCCCTTAACGTTTGATCGAGACTGGATGAGGGGTAGGGGACGGAGACGTGCCCGAAGGCACCGACCAAGGTTCTAGCGGAGGATGACATGATCCCTCAGGGGCCCAGCTTGGATGACCTGGAACAGGTGGCGGAACACTATGGCTTCCACCTGACCGATGACGACCTGGAGTCGTACCAAGGCTTGATGGATGCAGCGCTGCGGCGGTATGCGCGGTTGGAGGACCTTGCCGAGCCAACGCTGCCGGTGAAATACCCGCGAACACCGGGTTACCGCCCGGCCCCGGAGGAGAATCCCTTGGGGGCATGGTACTGGCGCAGCGAGATACGCGGGGCTTCCTCCGGTGCTTTGACAGGTAAGACGGTTGCCATCAAGGACAACGTCTGCGTTGCGGGCGTGCCGATGATGAACGGCACCAGCACGCTGGAAGGGTACGTGCCGGACGTGGATGCGACCATCGTCAGTCGCATCCTCGATGCCGGGGGGACCATCCTGGGGAAGGCGGTATGCGAGAGCCTCTGCTTCTCCGGTGGGAGTCATACATCAGATACAGGTCCCGTGCGCAACCCGCACAACGCGGACCACTCGGCTGGCGGCTCTTCCAGCGGGAGCGCTGCCCTGGTGGCCGCTGGTGAGGTGGACCTGGCCATCGGTGGCGACCAGGGCGGGTCGATACGGATACCGGCGTGCTGGTGCGGCATATACGGGCTGAAGCCCACTTATGGGCTGGTGCCGTATACGGGCATATTCCCCATCGAACTCACGCTGGACCACACTGGCCCAATGGGCCGCAGCGTGGCCGATGTAGCCCTGCTACTGGAAGCCATTGCGGGGCCCGATGGCCTGGACCCGCGACAGCGGGCAGGGCTGGAGCCACAAGCCTACACCCAAGCCCTCACAGGGGATATTTCGGGGTTGCGCATCGCGGTGGTCGGCGAGGGGTTCGGCTGGGAAGGTCTTTCGGAAGAGGACGTTGATACGGTGGTGTCGGCTGCGGCCCGGTCGTTCGCGGAGATAGGGGCGAGCGTGGTGGACATCTCCATACCGTGGCACCGGGACGGTCCTGCGGTGTGGCAGCCCATCGCAAGCGAGGGGGCGACGCGGTTGATGGTGGAAGGCAACAGCATGGGCACCAACTGGAAGGGTCACTACCTGACCGGCCTGCTGGACGTGTACGCGCGGGGCCGAATCTCCCGCGCCGACGACCTGTCGGACTCCACCAAGCTGACGGTGCTCTACGGTCACTACATGCAGCAGCGGTATCACGGTCGGTACTATGCCAAGGCCCAGAACCTGGCCCGCTCGCTGAAGGCTGCGTACGACGAGGCACTGAAGGAGCACGATCTGCTGGTAATGCCCACGCTGCCCATGAAGGCCACGCGTCTGCCCGAGGTCGACGTCGGCCGGGAGGAGTATATTGACCGGGCCTTCGAGATGCTGGCCAACACCTGCTGCTTCAACGTGACGGGTCATCCGGCAATCAACGTTCCGTGCGGGGTGTCCCACGGGCTGCCGGTGGGGATGATGCTGGTGGGGCGCATCGGCGAGGACGCCACCGTGCTGAGGGCTGCTGATGCCTACCAGAAGCAGCTAGCGGGCTGATGCAGGTAGAGAGCTACTATCGGTGGTAAACGTGCTGGCGTTGGCATCGGGCCGAAATTTGACATGAGCCGAATGAAGGAGGGTTGGCGATGAAGGTGGTACGCTTCCGGTCGTGGAACCTGAATGCAGACAAGTTCCAGGATACCGTAGATTTCTACCGGAACATATTGGGTGCGGAAGACCGGTCGTTCAACCAGGTGAATGGGGTGGACGTGTCCCGCGTGCTGTTGGGTAACATGGTGGTCGGCGTTTTCGACGCGGAGGGCGGCCCGCGTCCCGGTGTTCCCCATCATACGTTTGACATCGAGGGCCCAGCAGACCCTCAGGACGCGGTGAAGGAGCTGGAGGGGATGGGTATCGAGGTGCAGGGGCTGCGCGTACACCAGGAAGATGACGGGTACTCCATCTACGTCAACGACCCTGCGGGCAACCGCTTGGAGCTTTCGACGAGTCCCCCGCAGTCCTAGCTGGGGTTGATGGTCTCGTTGTCTGGATGTTCTCTCTATCCTGAAGGAGGAAGCGCATGAGCACGTCAGTGGAAGCGCAGAAGCCGATGGTGCTACATGGCACCCAGCCGCTGGACACCACGCCCCAGACGAGGGGCATGGAGCGACGTCCGGGCATCGACAGCAACACCACCGGGGCCAGCAAGATCTGGATGGGGAAGGTGACATGCGTGCCCAACACGCTGGGGCCGCCGCACCATCACGGCGATGCCGAGACGGCCGCCTATGTACTGAGCGGGTCCATCCGGGTGTACTTTGGCGAGGACTTCAAGGAGTACATCGACGCTGGGCCCGGCGACTATATCTATGTGCCTGCCAACACGGTGCACATCGAGGGGAACGTCACCGACGAACCTGCCGAGGCGGTGCTCACCCGCGGGCCCGACAACATCGTGGTGAACCTGGGGGAGTAGCCTTTCCGGTAGGTGTTCAGATCCTTCGGCTTCGCAGGGTTGGGGGATGGATGAAGTCGAGGGCGGGTGGGTCCCCGCTTTCGCGAGGATGATGGAGGGTGGTGGGGGGATGGTGCCGTTTCCCAATTCGGGGCAGAGGGCCGATGAGCAGGGGCTAGAGGATGCCCTGCAGGAGGGAGACGCCCTCGTCGACGGTCATGGGTCGAGGGTTGAACTGCATCTGGGGTTCGTTCAAGGCACGAGAAGCGATCCGTGGCAGGTCGTTGCGGGTTACGCCTAGGTCGCCCAAGCGGGTGTCGACGCCACAGCGTTGCATCATGCCGGTGAGGGTTTCGGAGAGGCCGTTCAGGGATGAGCACCTCATGGCATTGAGCAGGGGTTCCAGCTTTCGCTCGAAGGTTGGAGCGTTCCAGTGCAGAAAGGCTGGGAGGGTCACGCCGACGGCCTCGCCGTGCACTGTCCCGAAATAGAGGCTGATGGGCGTCCCGAAGGCATGGGGTGCCGTAGTGCGGGCACTGCTGTAGGCCATGCCGGACAGGGACGAGGCCA
>JAAXIE010000121.1 GCA_012270525.1 Dehalococcoidia bacterium
CCAGTGTCGAGCGAGTAGACAGGATGGTGGAATAAGTGGCAACTGTAGACCTGCACCTGCATACAACGGTCTCCGACGGGAGGCTGACGCCGAGCCAGCTCATACAGTTGGTGGCAGACCGGGGCTTGGAGACCGTGGCCATCACCGATCACGACATCACCGATGGCTTGGAAGAAGCCTACGAGGCTGCCAAGGCGTTCCCTGACATCCGGCTGATTCCCGGCATAGAGATCAGTACCGATCTCGGAGAACACGAAATCCACCTTCTGGGATACTTTCTGCAGACGGACCACCCTGGTCTCCAGGAAACCCTGGCCCACTATCGTGTTGGACGGCTGGACCGCGGGCGACGGATGGTGGAAAAGCTGCGGGAGATGGGCGTCATCATCGAATGGGAGCGCGTGAAGGAGTTAGCTGGTGATGGCTCCGTGGGTCGCCCTCACGTCGCCTTGGCCATGGTGGAAAAGGGGTACATCAATCGCCCCGAGGAAGCCTTCGCCCGCTATATCGGGCACAATGGCCCTGCCTATGCCGAACGCGAGAAGCTGCTGCCCCAAGACTCGGTGCGCATGGTGACCGAGGCCGGGGGAGTGGCTGTGCTGGCCCATCCGGCCAACCTGACGGACTTGGACAGCATAGTCGAGGAGATGAAGTCCTATGGCATGGTGGGTATGGAAGTCCACTATGCCCAATACTCCGCTGATACCATCTCCAGGCTGGCGGGGGTAGCGCAGAAATACGGTTTGGTTCCCTGTGGAGGGAGCGACTACCACGGGTTGGGGAACCTGAACGAGCCCTTGCCTGGCGAACTCGGGCCGCCCCACGAATCTGTGGACGAACTGGAACGTCTCGCCATGGCATCAAGAGCCTCCACCTAGAAGTGAAAGATGTCGACGTGGCTGAGCAGATAGATGGCTTGGGAACTGGCGGGACTGTACATCTACTCCTACTTGATAGGGTCGGTGCCTACTGCCTACATCATCGCCCGGTTGGTCAAGGGCATCGACATACGCCGCTATGGCAGTGGCAGTGTGGGAGGCTCCAACCTCTTCCAGCAGACGGGTTGGTGGGGAGCGGTCCCCTTGGGCGTGTTCGAGGTCTTCGGCAAGGGAGCTTCTCACGTCTGGATAGGCTTGTACGTCTTGGACTTGGAGCGCGACTCCCTCGCTCTGATAGTCGCTCCGCTTCTGGCAGCCGTTGGGCACAACTGGTCGGTGTTTCTCAGGCTTACCGGTGGCCGCGGCGTCGTGGTGACAGTTGGGGCCCTGCTGGCGTTGCCGGCTCCGCCGCCGTGGATACTGTTCGTCTCATTGGCTATTGCCTTGGTCGGGTGGGCGTCGACCCGCTCGTCTGGCCCGTCGGTACTGGTAGCGTTCCTGCTGTTGCCTCTATGGGCTTGGCTCCTGCACGATTCCACAGCTCTGGTAGCCTACTCGGGATGCGCCATCGCCATTGCGATCACCAAGAGGCTGCTGGCCAACTGGGAGAGGCCAGCACCGCATCTGCCAAAGGGTAGGGTGTTCATGAACCGGTTGCTCAAAGACAGGGACACGGATGATCGTGCGGACTGGCTGGCCCGGGAGCCGTCCGGAGATTTGTCTGAGCATCAGGGTGACAATCAAGCGAGTACGGCCAACTGACAATGGAACAACCAGCCCAGCATGACATTGGTGACTCCCAGGGCACTCCCCATTGTGTCTTTCACCCTGAGGTAGAGACCGGTCTCTCCTGCAGTCGGTCTGATCGACCCATCTGTGTGCGCTGCATGGTGCAGGCACCAGTCGGCATTCGCTGCCGCGAGTGTGCGTCGGTGCAGAAGCTGCCTACCTTCGACGTACAGCCCTCCTTCTATCTGCGGGCCATCCTCGCAGGGGGAACCGTTGCGGTTCTGACCGGACTTGTTTGGGGCCTAATAGTCCAGTTTGTACCGGTCCCCTATTTGGCAGGACTCCTGTCGCTGCTGGTGGGATACGCTGTCGGCGAGTCGATCAGCTTGGCCACCAATCGCAAGCGTGGCAACGGACTCATGGTACTGGCCGCCTGCTATGTCGGCTTGAGCTTGATCGCGGCATGGGTGGTCAACGACGACATGTTCCGACTAGTGTTGACGGGTGGCAGCTTCATCCCCCTCCTGCTGTTGGGTCTCGCCGGTTACATCGCCGTGTACCGGGTCCGATGATTCCCTGAATCACCCTAGGTGAGGGAGCTCGGCCCTACCCTTCCAGCACCGGCACCGCCAACTCCAGTTCCTCCTCGGAGGACCCGTCTTCCAGTGCCTCCTCTTCAGAGTGCACCACTGGCGAAGCGGCCCGGTTTGCCCCTCGGATCAGTCCCTCGATTTCGTTGGACACTACTAGGTTCTTGGTGAGGAAATCCTTGGCGTTCTCACGCCCCTGTCCCAGGCGGGTTTCGCCAAAGGAGTAGAATGCTCCCGACTTTTTCACGATCTCCCGCTCCACGGCTAGGTCGAGGATGTCTCCTACCTTGCTGATACCTTGGCGGAACATGATGTCGAACTCAGCCACTCGAAACGGTGGGGCCACCTTGTTCTTCACAATGCGTGCCCGGACCCGGTTCCCCACCACCTCGGTGCCCTGTTTGATGGAGTCCACGCGTCGCAAGTCGATGCGCACTGAACTGTAGAACTTCAGGGCGCGACCGCCAGGGGTCACTTCCGGGCTGCCGAACATCACCCCCACCTTCTCCCTCAACTGATTGATGAAGATCACGCTGGTACGAGAGTGGTTGATCGCAGCCGTGAGCTTGCGCAGTGCTTGTGACATCAGGCGTGCCTGCAGTCCCACGTGGGTGTCGCCCAT
>JAAXIE010000129.1 GCA_012270525.1 Dehalococcoidia bacterium
GCGGGTGACATGACCAACACAGCCTTGGTCACCATCGGGCCTTCGCTCCACGGCAAGAGCACCCTGACCATCATGATCGACCTGAAGGAAAGCCAACTGGCACGTCTCCTCTCACTGCCGGACGACCCCAGTGAGGGCGTCTACCCCATGAACGACGATATCGTTCTCCTGCAGCCGTTGGAGGAAGCGGGGCATCGAGGCGACAACGGGGTGCGCATCACGCACGGTATAGACGGCACCGAGAATTGCCTCTATGCCATGCCCTTTGGACTGACCCGTGAGGACGATCCTATCACCTACGACGTAGTACGTGGGACCAGCGGCGCACCCAACCCGCAGGAGACCCTTGAGAACGTACCAATCGACGCAGCCAAGGGGGTCCCGGATTATCTTGCCAACCCGGTGCGCAATATGCGCCTTATTCTTTCGCGTTCCCGCTTGCTGGAGCGGAAGAACGCCAGACACGTGCTGGAATCCATGACTTCAGGGCGCACCAACGATTCGGTGCACGTTCCCATGGAGGAGACGGACCAGGTCTTCTGGCAAGCGGTCATGCGCCAGAACACGGTGGTCCCGCCCCTGCTCAAGCTGACCCTGGAGCAGTACATCCGGGTCTTGATGTATGGCGAGGCGGTGCAGATGGGCGCGGCCACGGGGGCCATCGGCAGGCCCTACGTGGAATATTTCTCCGACCCGTTCATCATCGGGTTGGAGGACGAGAACGCCAGCCTGATGTATTACATCCTTCAGCAGATGGAGCGGGGCGGAATGCCCCAAGCGTATTACGTCTTCAACACAGGGGGCGTTGGAGCGGACACCAACGATGAGGCTTCCGGTGCCACTTACAAAAAGATACCTCGCGACCTCACTCTTATGCTCCAGGAAGCACTGCTCCGCGGTGCGGTCAAGTTCGAGTTGGATGAGACCCTGGGGTCACATGTAGCCGTTGCCATCGTCGATGTCCAAGGCAGCGAAGTCGCCGACCTGCGTAGCGAGTGGCTGCCTAGGGAGATATATGGAGCCGAGGACTACACGAACCGCGTCCACCAACTGAAACAGCAGCGTTACTATGGGCGCGACGCCAACGACAGGGCCGGCATTCTTCGTTATACCAAGGCCACCGATGCCATCTTCGAACTCGACGACATACCCGCCCCCACCAACGAGCGCGAATTGGCTTGGCTGCTCTCCTTCTACTGGAACGTGCCCCTAGCCGCTAACACCCTCGCCGACTTGGTGGCCACCTCCCACCAGGGCCTCCGGCCTGCCCCTCATATTCTTCGAGGGCTTCAGAAGAAATGCTCCGCGCAGATTGGCCTCTTGACCGGGGCAATGGGCCTGTTGCGCCAGTTGGGGATGTGATAGCCGGTCGCAGGTTGCTAGTCCTGCCGGGGTTGGTACTCGTGCTTGTGGTGGGCTGCGGTGAGGGCGCTCCTTACACGCCGACAGTTACTGCGGGCCCGCACGGCCCACCAAGCTCAGCATCGTTGCCAACCGATGGCCCTTCTCCTGAGACCGATGTGGTCAGCAGAGCTTTGAAGCCCCTCGACCTCGTCGTTGCCTTCCCACGGCTGGGGAGAATGTCGAACATGGTGCATCTGACCCACTCAGGCGACGGCAGCGGGCGGTTATACGTGGTATTGCAGGAAGGGCGCATAGTGTCTCTGGTCCCTTCGCCTGGGACTACGGAGGCTTCCCCTTTCCTCGATATCAGAGATCGGGTGACGGCGGGAGGAGAGCAGGGGCTGCTGGGACTGGCTTTCGATCCGGACTATGCTTCCAACGGGCATTTTTTCGTCAACTACACATATGAGGGATATACGATCATTTCGAGGTATATCGTGGGGACGGGGGATGGTGCGGGGGCTGCGGACCCGGACAGCGAGCTGGTGATTATGCGCGTACTCCAGCCCTACTCCAACCACAACGGGGGCACGCTGGCATTCGGGCCAGACGGCCACCTGTATATCGGCTTGGGTGACGGCGGGTCCGGGGGAGACCCCCTGAACAGCGGTCAAGACTTGGGGACGCTTCTCGGTGCCATGCTACGGATAGACGTGTCACAAGCTTCCGCGGAACAGCCATACAGCGTCCCAGAGGACAACCCCTTTGTGCACCAAGACGCCCGCCCGGAGATATGGGCCTACGGGCTACGCAACCCGTGGCGTTTCTCCTTCGACAGGCAGACGGGCGACCTGTGGGCTGGTGACGTAGGACAGAACAGCTGGGAAGAAGTGGATCTGCTCAGGGCGGGTGGGAACTATGGGTGGAACCGGATGGAAGGGACCCACTGCTTCCCGTCCTCGGTGCGGGAGTGCAACCAGGAGGGCTTGGAAGCCCCCATAATCGACTACACCCTGGCTGGCCCGCGTTGCTCGGTGATTGGCGGGGTGGTCTATCGCGGGCCTAGTCTGCCCTGGCTTGAGGGGGCATACTTGTACGCCGACTATTGCAGTGGAGAGCTCTGGGGCCTGCGGTACGACGGCAGGGAGGTTACGGAGCACGTTCTACTCAGCGACTCAGTAAGCAGGGTCACGGCCTTTGGCGAGGACGAGAATGGGGAGGCGTACCTGCTCTCTTTTGATGGATACATCTATCGGCTTGCCGACAGCGAGTAGCGAGCCGAGCTGGACTGAGAAGCTCTCGATGGGCCGGACTGGAGTGAAGGAAGCCAAATGGAGTTAGCGGGATCCATCATTGGAGTTGTGCTGGCGTATTTTGTGGGGTCGATTCCCTCGGCATATCTTCTGCTGAGGTGGCTGAAGGGGGTCGACATACGAACGGTGGGGAGCCGGAATGTGGGAGCCCTGAATACCTACTCCCAGTTGGGTCCGGCTGGAGGTCTAACCGTGCTGGGGGCTGACGCGGGCAAGGGAGCACTGGGGTTCTTCCTGCCGGCATGGCTGGGGGGGCCTGAGTGGGTGTCGGGTCTGGGGGCGGCGGCCGCTCTCGCGGGACACAACTGGCCCATCTACCTCAAGTTCCGCGGTGGCAAGGGGGCTGCCACAGTGCTGGGCATCGGGCTTGCCCTATCGCCTGTATACGCGGCCATCATCCTGGGAGCAGCTTCTGTGCTGTTACTGGCAACACGGCACCTGGTGTTCTCGGCCTTCGCCGGGTTCATCGCCTTCGACATTCTGGTGACTGCTACCTGGCAGAGCACCTTCACCGTCGTCATGAGTTGGGCCCTCACAGCATTGGTGGTGTGCACCTACCTGTCCCGCTCGGCCCCGCCGATCATCGCCGCACTGAGAGAGCGCAGGTGGAAGCGGGTCCTGTTCCCACGGTAGTGGGCACTGTTCACTTACTTTCCC
>JAAXIE010000322.1 GCA_012270525.1 Dehalococcoidia bacterium
AAGCGCACCCGGTCCAGCAGGTTGCCACCCGCCCCGCCGACCTGCAGTCCCAGGCTCAGGCGGAGCAGCAGCGAGGGGTTGCTGGAATGGCGATATACCAGCAGCAGTACCCCTATGCCCACCAGTGATGCGATGATCAGCGGAAAGGTGAGGTCCTGGAACAGGCCGAAAGCAGCCCCGGAGTTGTAGACGTGCACTATGCGAACGGGTCCCTCGTAGGGGATGGCATCCAGGTAGGGCACGAGGTTGGTGCGCACGAAATGCTTGGTGATCTGGTCCACCACGAATATGGCGGTGGCCAACGAGAGGAACAGGGAATCGCGGTACCAGGAAACGGCGGAGCGCTTGGGTCTTCCGCCCTTCGAAGCCTCCATAGCCGGAGAGAAGTTCACGCCTACGTCAGGTTGGCCGCGAAGAAATCGCCGACAAGGCCCGCTGCTTCAATGACGAGGGAACCCCAGAAATGATCGGCCCCCTCGATGATGCGATACTCGGCCGGTTGGGACATGGACTCGGCGAAGGGTCCCAACTCGTCCAGGGGCACACTGCGGTCACGGTCGCCACAGACGACGAATTTGGGCCTGCTGTCCTTGGGCAGTGCCGATTCAGCGAAGTAGCGTGGCGGTGGAGATATGAGAGCGAAGGCCCGGCAGTTCTTGTACTCGCCCAGTCCCTTGAGAATCATGCCCGACCCGAAGGAGTAACCCGCAAGCCCCACGCGCTTCCCGTCGACCCCCGGCAGGCTGCGGAAGATATCAAGGGCGGCCTTTACATCCTCCACCTCACCCTCGCCCTTGGCATGAGTGCCCTGGCTGTTTCCCACGCCACGAAAGTTGAACCGCAGGGCGGCCAACCCCCGGGTGATCAGGTCGCGATAGATGGCCATGACCACCAGATTGTCCATGTTGCCACCCATGAGGGGGTGCGGGTGGCAAAGCACCACTCCGGGCACCTTTCCTTCGGGTTCATCTGGCATGCCGAAGGCCCCTTCCAGTTCCAGCTTGCCACTGTTGAAGGAGATGGCGCTCTGCCTCACGACCCCTCCTTGGACACGATTCTATCCATGGTGATAGACTGCAATCCAAGCCATGATACGTAGCCCTGCGGATTCTTGGCAAGGACTCGACACCGGCGAGGACTGCGCCCTTCGAGTGACTAGAGCAGGAACGTCCAGTGCCTGCTCCTGAGCGTGACGACTGATTGGGAGAGGTTGTATGAAGGTCTACGACCTGCGTAGCGACACCGTGACCCACCCCACCGATGAAATGCGGGCAGCCATGGCACGCGCCGAGGTCGGCGACGACGTGATGGGTGAAGACCCCAGCGTCAACCAGTTGGAAGAGATGGCTGCAGAAATGGTGGGCAAGGAAGCCGCCGTGCTGGTGGCCAGTGGCACCATGGGCAACCTAGTCTCCATTCTGGCACAAACCCAACGTGGTGACGAGGTCATCGCCGGGAACGAGTCCCATGTTTTCTGGAACGAATGTGGCGGGGCATCGGTTATGGGAGGCCTGCAACTCAGGCAGGTGGCCAATGACTATCGTGGCATGATAGACCCGGCAGAGGTGGACAGGGCCATCAGACGTCCCGGCAACATCCACTTCCCCCGCAGTTCACTGCTCTGCTTGGAGAACACCCATAATCGTTGCAGTGGAGGCGTCCTCACCCCGTCCGATACCAAGGCACTGTGCGACGTTGCCCACGCCCACGGCATCCAGGTGCATCTGGACGGAGCGCGTATATTCAACGCTGCCATCGCGTTGGAGGTGCCCGCCACCGAGCTCACCAAGGATGTGGACGACCTGACATTCTGCCTGTCCAAGGGATTGAGCGCGCCTGCGGGATCGCTGGTGTGTGGGCCTACCGAGTTCGTCGACCGCGCCCGCAAATGGCGCAAGGCCGTGGGAGGCGGAATGCGACAGGTGGGCGTGCTCGCTGCTGCTGGCATCGTGGCCCTGCGCACCTGCGTTGAGCGCCTCGCCGACGATCATTCCAACGCCCACAAGCTGGCACAAGGCTTGGCCGAGATACCCGGCCTGTCGGTAGAACCAGACCAGATCCGCACAAACATCGTCTTCGTCGAGGTCGAGCCACGCTTGGGGCCTGCACCCGATTTCAACCGGCGTATGGCCGAGGAGGGTGTCCGCGTCTCCTACCCAGGCGAGCGCAACTTCCGCATGGTCACCAACCGCCACATCAGTTCCCAGGACGTGGACGAGACCCTGAGTATCGTGTCCCGAGTGGCACGAGAAGCCGCTGCTGAGACCCGCTAACCAAGGGGTCGACGGCTCTCCGGTGACAGGACGGTACCATGACACGGGCTAGCCAGACCCTTCCTGCTGCTCCACTGGCGGTACTCGTTGGGGTGGTGCTCGGCGTCTTCTGGTTCTCCGGCAACGTCCTTGCCAATGGTTCCCATGCAGACAGTGTCGAAGCCTACTACGGGGCTGTGGGCGATTACGTGGTGAGGGTAGAGGCCATTCCCATAGTTGGCGATCTGCACCTGGTGGTCTACCTTACTGAGAAGGATGATACGCCGGTAGGCGGGGCCGTGGTGCAGGCCTCTGCGGTCGGGCCGGACCAGGGGCCGTCGATGATTGGGCCTGTTTCCAATCTGCCTCAGACAGAGTACGACCTAAGCCTCTACTCCGTGACCTTGCCCGGTGCCCTCCAAGAGGGCGTTTGGGATATTGCCCTTCAAATAGAGGCTGAGAACCAGCCGGAATCTAAGACACTGGCAATCGAGTTCCCGCTGGAGTTGCGGGACCCAAGCAGCTTCAACGAGTTGATAATCGCGATGCTGGCAGCCTTTGTGCTGTTCCTGGCATGGATGGTCTTCTCGTGGCGCCGGCAGGCCCGGAGACGACGCGCTGCTAGCTAGCGGCCCCTTGTTCCTGCTGGAGCCACCAACGACGCAGGCGTTCCCCGGCTTCTTTCTCCCGTCCCTGCTCTGTTGGCTCGTAGTAACGGTGGTGCTGCACCGATGGCGGCCGGAAATCCTGAGCGACGAAGTGGTCGGGGTGATCATGGGCGTACTGGTATCCCCGTCCGTAGCCTGCCCCACGCATCAGCCCGGTGACGGCATTACGCAGGTGCAGGGGTACGGGTTCGTTCCGGGTATTTCGCACGTCCTCCCGGGCACGGTTGAGGGCGGCGTATGCCGAATTGCTCTTGGGAGCGGAAGCAAGATAGATGGTAGCCTCAGCCAGGGGTATCGCTCCTTCGGGCAACCCAATGAAATGCACGGCTTGCTGGGTAGCGACCGCCAGCGAAAGGGCGGTGGGGTCGGCCAAGCCGATATCCTCGGCGGCGAGGATCACGATGCGCCGGGCGATGAACATCGGGTCCTCTCC
>JAAXIE010000241.1 GCA_012270525.1 Dehalococcoidia bacterium
CTGCGACACTCCGCAGCACCCCTGCAAAGCCAGCCACTCCTGCCCCCTCTGCCTCGTACTGCCCATACCCGCCTCGCCCCAACCGTAGTACACTCTGGACTAGCTCCATCCATAATGTAGCCCTATAGCCCAGTCCTATAACCCAGGAGGCCGTTACGCAGACCCCTTCTTCCGGTGCCCCCTCCCGCCCGCGCTCCAGCCCCCTCTTCTACGGATGGGTCCTCGTGGCCACCTGCTTCCTTCTGTCCATGGTCACCATGGGATCAAGACAGGGCTTCGGCGCATTCGTCAACCCGATGCGAGAAGAGTTCGGCTGGGACTTCTCGACCATCTCTATAGCCGCCACCGTGGGCATGCTGTGCAACGGCCTGTTCCAGCCCTTCATCGGCCGCCTCCTCGACCGCTTTGGCGGCCGGATCGTGATCCTCGCTGGCTTGGTGATCCTTGGCGTTTCCACCCTGCTGCTGATGCTAACCCCCAACATCATCTTTCTGGTGTTCATGTTCGGGGTCGTCAGCTCCGTGGGAATGAGCGCAGGCTCAATCAATACCGCCGGTGCCCTCCTCACCCGCTGGTTCCGTCGCCGTCGTGCCACTGCCCTCGGAATCTGCACCAGCGGTGCCTCCTTTGGCGGGCTGGCCGTCGTCCCGCTCCTTGCCTACCTGATAGGCGAGGCTGGCTGGGAAGTGGGCTGGCTCTTCAGCGGAGGTCTGGTGCTGGCCATCGGGTTCCCTCTGGCCTTCCTTCTTCTCCGCAACGACCCCGCCGAAATGGGCCTGCACCCCGATGGCGACAGCCAGCCTGTACAAAGCGCCTCGGGACGAGGCCCCAGGGGCAAAGGGCCCTTGGAAGTGGACAAGCTTGCGGACGCCTTCCGCTCCCAGCCCTTCTGGCAGTTGACCGGGGCCTACGTGGTGTGCGGGGCCACCACCGCCGTGATGTCAGTCCATTTCATCCCCCATGCAGAGGACTTGGGGATGTCCACTTCGGGGGCAGCCCTGGCCTTCGGCGTGATGAACGGCTTCAACGTCTTGGGGGTGTACACCGCATCAGCCCTCGCCGACAGGTTCCCCCGGAAGAACATTCTGGGGTTCCTCTACGCAGGCCGGGGCTTGGCCTATCTGGTGCTCCTGACCGTTCCCCTTGTGGCCCCTTCCCACTGGGCCATCTGGGCCTTCGCCATAGTCGTCGGCTTCTCCTGGATAGCCACGGCACCCCTCACCACGACCTTGGCCGCCGATGTGTACGGGATCAAATTCATCGGCACCATATCCGGCCTCATGTTCCTTGGCCACCAGATCGGCGCATCCATCAGCATCCAGTTCGCTGGCATACTGCGCGATGTGACCGGCTCCTACACCCTGCCCTTTGCCATTGTCGGCTCCCTGCTGCTCATTGCCAGCATCATCGCCTTCTCGGTAAAGGAGAAGCAGTACTCGTCCAAGTACCAGGAACTCAGGCCAGCCACGGCCCCTGCGGGAGGGGACTAGCTCGTGCTGTTGCGCCTGCTGCCCCACCACGCCGACGCAGCTGACCCGGAGTTGCTGGAAGCAATCATGCACCGGATCGACTCGATTGTCCCGCTGGGACCGGTGGGCATGATCATCGCACTCACCGCCATAATCTTGGCGGTACCCGCGCTTGTCCTCTTCATCTACCACAGGTACCGCAGGAGCACCGGCGCATAGCTGCGCCTACCCCTCTCCATAGCTGCATCGGGGCCTTCTTCGTTGACACTCCCCGACCCCGATGCTATATTCTCCGCTGGCCAGAGCCCTCTCCCTGGAGTAACAATGCCTCTCAATATCATCGTTTTGGCCAAGCAGGTCATCGACCCCGAAATGCCCCACTCGGCCTTCAAGGTCGACCGGGACACCCGCTCCGTGGTCACCCCGCCCAACATCCCGCCCGTCGTCAACGGCTTCGACGAGAACGCTGTGGAAGCAGCCCTCCAGATCAAGGATGCTCAGGAAGCGACCATTACCGTCATCTCCATGGGCAAGACCTTCTCGCTGGACGTGATGAAGAAGCCCCTCTCCATGGGCGCGGACGAACTGGTGCTGCTCCAGGACGACGCCTTCGAGAACCTCGTCGACAGCTTCAGCACCGCTGCCGTTTTGGCCGAGGCCATCCGCAAGTTGGGTGACTTCGACCTGATAATCTGCGGACGCCAAGCTTCGGACTGGGATAACGCCCAGGTGCCCTTGGCCTTGGCCGAGAGCCTCGGCATCTCCTGCGTAACCTTGGGCAAGAAAGTCTCCGTCGATGGCAACGTAGTGACCGTGGAGCGCATCATCCCCGAAGGTTACGAAGTCATCGAGGCCCCGCTCCCGGCCATGGTCACCGTGAGTAACGAGTTGGGCCAGCCACGATACCCAACGTTGCGCGGGATCATGACCGCCACCCGCAAGAAGCCGACCATCATGAGCGCCCAGGACTTGGCCATCGGGTCATTGGTAGCCTCGCCCCAGCTTGAACTCTTGGACCTCTTCATTCCCGTCTCTGAGACGGAGTGCGAGGTCGTCGAGGGAGATACCGAAGAAGAGGCAGGGCGCAACTTGGCCCTTAAGCTGAGAGAAGCAAGACTGATCTAGAGACCCCGGAGACCCGCACCAGGAGGAACGATGCCCGGCGAGGTACTGGTGGTCGGCGAATTGGCCGACGGCCAGATTAGCCCCACCACAAGAGAATTGCTCGCTGCCGGCCGCGAGGTCGCCGACGACGCGGGAGCGAATCTGGCAGTTGCCCTGTGTGGGACAGTCCCCGCCGAAGTATCAGCCAGTGCCGGTGCCGGTGCGGCCGGTGCGGACAAGGCCTACCTGGTACAACATGCCCTGCTGGGCGAATACCAGGTGGACCTCCACCTCACCGCCCTGGAGGCCATGTGCCGGCAGGTGGAGCCTCGCATACTCCTGACCGCCCGCAGCAACGCTGGGCGTGAATTGGCCCCCCGTCTTGCGGCACGACTGGGAGTTGGCTTGGCCCAGGATTGCTTGGAAGTGAAGTGGGACCCCGACGGTCAGAGGCTGCTGGCCAACCGGCCGGTATATGGAGGCAACGCCATAGCCGTGGTGGCGTGCACCGCCAACCCGCAGATGGCATGCATCCGTCCCAAGATCTACGAGCCCCTGGACCCAGACCACTCCCGAGTGGCCGAGGTCGTTCAGGTGCAGGTGGAACTCGACCCTTCCATGGCCAAGGCCCGTGTGGTGAACGTCGTAGCGGAAGAGAGCGAAGGGGTGCGCTTGGAGGACGCCCGGATCGTGGTATCTGGCGGCCGTGGACTGGGCGGACCGGAACCCTTCTCCCAAATCCAGGAACTGGCGGGAGTGCTCAACGCCGGTGTAGGAGCATCCCGTGCTGCCGTGGATTCAGGCTGGGTGCCAGCGGCATGGCAGGTAGGCCTAACCGGCAAGACCATCACTCCGGACCTCTACATCACCGTAGGCATATCCGGGGCCAGCCAGCATATGGCGGGCTGCTCCGGGGCAAAGGTGCTGGTGGCCATAAATAAAGATAGTGAGGCCAATATCTTCAAGGAGTGCCGTTACGGCGTGGTGGGCGACTGGCAGAAGGTCCTGCCCGCCTTCACCGAAGCGGTCCGGGAGTTATTGGAGTCCTAGACACTGCGAGGGCCGCATGAACGCGGATTTTCCAGTGGAGATGAACGAAGTCCTTCAGACCATAGAATCGTCTGAAGTCATCACCATACTGTTCCCCATCATCAGGCATAGCCTGGTGGTCGACACCCGCACGAATTCCGAGGCAGGACCCATGGTGCGGGCCATGCCCCAGACGCGGGGTTTGGAAGAGCGCATTCGCAGTGTTCATCGTCTGCGCCCTCAATTCCCTCGGCCCGACCACCTGGTGGTCATACCCTGGCCCAAATACATCACCAGCTTGGTGAGCTTGGGAGTGGCCGATGCCTTGGCCAAGCGGCTTACCACAACGGGGAGCAGCGAGGCCATGCGCGAGTTGCGTAGCGCCATCGAGCAGTTGGCCCGCCTGGAACGTCAGGAAATGGTGGCCGTCATAACCGGCGAGGGCAACTACCGCACCATCTGGTCAGCGAACCAATAGGGGTCTCCAGCCCGCTGCCCTACCTAGACCCCCGGGAAGCCACGGCAGCTTCCCTAGGCTGCAACCAGAATCTTGCGCGCCACTTCAAGACCCAGCACCACTTCCTCTCCCTCCACTTCAATGGTTACCGTGCCTTTGAAGGGGGCAGACTCTTTCAGCAATACCTTGGCCCCAGGCTTGACGTTGATTTCATGAAAGAAGGTCAGTAGTTGAATGTCCTCTTCGGGCACCTGGCTGACCTCGACACTCTCTCCTGGTGCCCCGTCGGCCAATATCTTCATCTTCCGAGGGGATTTGCAGTAACCCGGGATGGGCAGACCATAGGGGTTTGTCTCAGGGTAACCCAGGGCCTCTACCAGTTTGCTTTCCACGTCAGGAGATATGGCGTGCTCCAGCCGATGCGCCTCACGGTGAAGCTTGGGCCACTCCAGTCCCAGCATCTCCATGAGCATGCGCTCCGCCAAGCGGTGCCTGCGCACCACCGACTCGGCGACATCCCTGCCCTTGGTCGTCAGGGATATCTCCTTGTTCGAGGCCACTTCCACCATGTCCTGTCGAGTGAGACGTTTCACCGTGCCCACAGCCGTGGCCACCGACACGTCCATCACTTCCGCCAAGCGTGTCGGCGAAACCGCTTCCTTCCGCTCTCCCAGTTTATAGATCGCCTGCAGATAGTTCTCCGTGACGGCGCTGATCTCTGGCTTCGGCTCGCCCAGCATCATGGCAGCAGATCCCCCTCTCGGAGCCTTTCCCCGATTCTATCACCGACGACCGATCTTGGCCTAGACACGCACACCACGCTCAGTTGACGACCCTTACACGGCCCGTTTAGGTTGACAGTATGCACATTGCTTGAATACAGTCACTCGGCGATTTAGCAGGCACACATACTCAAACTTATGACAGACAAGCTTGTGGCGTGCGGTCGCCATACCGAAGATGAGTCCGCTCTGTAGTGACCGCGGCCAAGCTGATTCCTCTTCCCCTCAGAGACCGGAGAGCGGGGCGCAACGTGCCCCCCTTGTTGCTATGGGGGCCCGCGTGCATCGTGGCAGCCGCAATGGCCTTGCCCTTGGCCTACC
>JAAXIE010000333.1 GCA_012270525.1 Dehalococcoidia bacterium
GGAAAGCTCGTGGGCCAGCACCGACACGAAGAAGAGCAGCGAAGTGGCCGCGGCCCAACCCCAACTCCACGGGCCGCTCCACCTGTCCGCCAGCAGATAGGTGAGCATGAAGAACACCAGGAACCAGGTATAGTGCACCCCGATGGGGATGCCGAACACCCGTCCCAGCTTGAACGTGCTCTCCATCATGACTTCAGGCGACCCCTCTCAACGCCGTGGGAAGACCCGCATTCGAACCCTCCCTACCATTATCCCACCATGCCGCATCCCCCAACCTGAGGGAGTAGGCCATCATCTTGAAGGCCAGCTTGGCGGCCGTATAGGAGCAGGCAGTGGGACCCTCGCCCGGGCTGAGCTCGACCAGATCGAAACCAACGACCCGCTTGGCCTTGGCCACGGCCCTCAGCAGGGCGGTGATTTCGGCCCAGCCCATGCCACCCGGCTCCGGCGTACCGACAGCCGCCATGATCGACGGGTCGAGCACGTCCAGGTCGATGCTCACGTAGACATGGTCCGATAAGCCCTCCACCACCCGCTCTACGACCTCCGACAAGAAGGACGCCGGCGGCCAGTAGTGGACAGGGACGGCATCAAGACGCAGGCACTGGTGCTCCTCCTGGCTCAGGCTCCGGGTGCCGACCAGCACGATGGGGCACCGCTCATGAATCCTGCGGGCCACGCTGGCGTGTCCCCACGGCGTATCCATGTATTCGTCGCGGAAGTCCCCGTGGGCATCGAGAAAGAGGACGCTGAGGTCGGGGTACAGATCATGGTGCGCAGCCACCACCCCGCTACTGATGGAGTGCTCGCCACCGAGGGCAACCAGGAGCCGGTCCTTTCGCAGGAACGAGGCTGTCACCTCCCGCACCCGCTGCATCATCTGCTCCGGTCCCGCCATGTGGGGTTCGATGGCATAGGCCGTATGAATACCAACCTGGGATACGTCTACCTCCAGCTCCGGGTCATAGTCTTCCAGGGCGGAGGATGCTTCCACGATGGCTTGGGGGCCATTCCGGGTGCCTGATCGAAACGAGGTGGTGCTGTCGTAGGGCACTGGCAGGACGACGACGGAAGCAGTCTCCAAGCTGGAGAGATGGTCGGGCAGAGCGAGGAAGTTGTTGGGGACCAGCGGTTGGTGGGTCACGCCAACCCCGTTCTCAGGCAGATGGAGGCCTCAGCCCGCTTGAGTCGCCGCTCCCGGCACCGACAGCTTCCATGGGCCTCTGGTTGTTGAGGAACTCCAAGCCCCGCTCCAGCAGCCACGACTTGTGGTCTCGCAGGGAGTAGAGGTCTCGCACATCGGCCAAGGCCTGCTCGTGATCGAACTCCTTGCAGGAGAAGATGTCGATGTTGACGTAGTCCCGCGCCGGGAAGGTGTGAATGCAGATGTGGCTCTCGGCAATGACCACAAAGCCGGAAATACCCGGGTCGGGCTCGGACCAACTGGAGACTTGGGGCTCGGACATGCGGGTCATGCCCAGCTTGGCCGGGTAGGCGGTAAGAAACGACCGCAGCAGCTCCTCATCCCACATCTTCTGCTGGTCGCTGCCGTATCCATCGATCACTAGGTGCATCTTCGGAATGCCTCTCACCAACTAGACTGGGTCCACTATCGACCCGGCTTGGTATGGACCGGGCCTGCCTTCTTCGATCAGGCCAGCCTGCCGTACCAGCGCCCTACGGGCCTATAGGGCCCAGCTCGCCAGGTGCAACGAATTGCTGCTTCAGTCTGGGGAACTTCCGCTTGGCAGAAAACAGCGTCATAGAATATCATCATGGACTAGGCAGCACAATAGCTTTGCATATGCCTGTCCGCGGCCCATTGGTCGACCCCCAAGGGCCGACCATCCCAAGGGGAAGGAGCACCAGATGGCGGGTCCCAGAACGCAAACGTCCAGGGAACCGATGATCGTCGCCGCCGAGCTGACCAAGGCCTACGGCAACTTTCATGCCATTGAGGACGTTTCCTTCAACATCGAGAAGGGACAGACCGTGGGCTTCCTCGGACCCAACGGAGCGGGCAAGACGACTACCATGCGCATCATCACCGGCTTTGTGCCTCCCACCAGCGGTACCGCCACCATCGGCGGGTACGATGTGGTGGAGAACTCCCGCGAGGCCCGGAAGCTGGTCGGCTACCTGCCGGAGACCGTCCCCCTGTACACCGACATGACGGTCAAGAGCTACCTCTCCTTCGCCGGGACCCTGCGGGCCATGAACTCCAGGCACCTGCGCAACCGCATCGACGACGTGGTCGATGTCTGCGGGCTGAACGACTATTTCCATACGTACGTCGGCCGCCTCTCCAAGGGCTACCGCCAGCGGGTGGGAATCGCCCAAGCCATCCTGCACGAACCCCAGGTGCTGATCCTGGACGAGCCCACCATCGGCATCGACCCCATACAGGTCGTGGAGACCCGCCAGTTGATAAAGGACTTGGGGAGGGAGAACACCATCGTCCTCAGCACCCATATACTGCCCGAGGTGAGCATGGTCTGCGACCGCGTGCTCATCATCCACGAGGGCCAGATAGTCGCCGAGGACAGCCCCAGCACCCTCGCCGAGAGACTCCAGGGGATGGAGCGTCTTGCCGTGGAAGTGCAGGGGCCAGCGGACCAGGTGGCCTCGGTATTGAGAAACGTGCCGGGGGTCGTGAACGTGTCCTACACGGAAGCGGGAGACCGCAACACCTTCCGCCTGCAGTTGCGCCGCGGCACCGACCTGCGGGACGACATATCCCGCGCCATCATCGAGAATGGCTGGGGACTGCTGGGGTTGCAACTTGAAAGCATGAGCTTGGAAGAGATATTCCTCAAGCTCACCACCACCGAGGAACCGGGCTAGGAGGGAGTCGGCTACATGAGGGTGACCCTGGCCATCGCCTGGAAGGAGATCGTCGCCTACTACACCAACCCCATGGCCTACATCGTAAGCCTGATGTTCCTGGCCCTCACGGGTTTCTTCTTCGTCAACAGCATCGACCGGCCCTTCGCCGAGGCATCCATCAGCGGGATGCTCGACCCGGTGGTCTTCTTCATGATGTGGTGGCTGCCGCCCCTGCTCACCATGCGCCTGCTGGCGGAAGAGCAGAAGCTTGGAACCCTCGAACTGCTGCTGACCGCTCCGGTATACGACTGGGAAGTTGTCATCGGCAAGTACCTGTCCAGTCTGGTGTTCTTCATGACCACCCTGGCCCTGACCCTCTACTACGTGTTGCTGCTCTACTGGTTCGGGAACCCCGACTCGGGCCCCATCTGGAGCGCCTATCTTGGGGCCATCCTGTACGGGGCGGCTGCCCTCTCCGTGGGGCTGCTGGCATCGTCGCTGACCAGCAACCAGATCGTGGCGGCAGTCATTGGCGTTGGCCTGCTCCTGCTCCTGACCTTCATCGATTTGGCCGCTGGTCAGGTGGGTGGCGGGCTGTCCACCTTCCTGCGGGAGGTTGGACTGCGCTCCCATTTCGAGGACTTCTCCCGTGGCGTGGTCGACACCAGCAACGTTGTGTACTATGTCGCCCTCACCGCAGTATTCCTGTTCCTGACTGTAAGGTCGCTGGAAAGCCGCAGGTGGAGATAGCATGACCCAGCGACCAGAAGACGAACCACAGGACCCGCCTACCGGGAACCAACTCCCCGATGACCAGTCGCCCCCCGGTGACCCGTTGGAAGGCACTGCATCCAGCGACGAACAGCTCCTGGAGACACTGCCGCAGCTATCTGTCCAGGAAGGGACTGCTGTCGAAGAGCCTGAGGAGTACGACGAATACCCAGAGGAAGAAGAGCACCTCTCCGGCACCCTCCTGGGAAGCCTCCATGCAGCCACCCAAGGCCTTGGCGGTTACGGCACCGCCCTTTTTGGCGGTGGCATCTTCGCCGTCATACTGGGTGGCATCGTCTACCTGCTTGTAAGCGACCTCCGACTCTACGCATCCATCATTCTGGGTATCGGGGCAGCCCTGCTGCTGCTGGGCATCGTCACCTCGTGGCGTGCCGTGAGCGCCACACTGGGGGCCCGTCGCGGGCGCTACGGCGTCAACTCGATAGTCATGGTGACGGCGTTTCTCGGAATCATCGCGGTCGCCTCGTTCCTTCTCTTCGAGAACGCATGGCGGTTCGACGTCACCGCCACCAACCAGTTCTCGCTGGCCACGCGCACCAAGAACCTGCTCTCGGAACTGGACCACAAGGTGGAAGCCACAGCCTTCTTCGTCGAAGACGACCCCGCGCAACAGATTGAGTTGGGCTTAGTAGAAAACACGCTGCGGGAGTTCGATGCACGTTCCAACAACTTCTCCTACAGGGTGGTGGACCCTGACCGTGAACCGGAAATCGCCCGCAATCTGGGAGTCTTCCGATATAGAACCATAGCATTCCAGTGCGTCGCACCCGAGGAGACGTGTCTCATTCCCGAAACCAATCGACCACGGGTGCATCTGGTCTCGCCTTCCACGTTCCTGGAGCAGGACTTCGTCACCGCCATGCTCATCGTCACCGAGCAGGAGCAGAAGAAGGTCTACTTCCTCACCGGTCACCAGGAACGGAGCATATCCGACGCGGAAGCAGAATCAGACGGCTACGGTATCGCCGCTTCCCTGGGACTGCGGGGCGAGAACTACGCCGTCGAGGATTTCAACCTGCTGGGGTCCGACCCTGTGGTACCGGAGGATGCTACCCTGGTCATCATCGCCGGGCCCAAGCGGGACTTCTTCGCCTTGGGACAGGACAGCGAGACCAAGGCCCTCGACGACTACCTTCAAGCTGGCGGCAGGTTGCTCGTGCTGCTCGACCCTGAAGAGCGGGGCCCCAACGACGAAGGCATGAAGGACTTCCGCGATTTCCTCGCGCGCTGGGGTATCCAGGTGCTGCCCGGGCACATCGTCGACGAACAGTCGCGGGACGAGGCCGGACGCAGCCCCGTCGTGCTCCGTGAACGCCTGCAGTATGGCTGGGAGTACCTGACGGTATTCCCACAGGAAGCCTTCACCCAGTTCTATGGACTGGGAGGGCCGCACATGGCCCTGATGGCCACCTCTCTCGCCAACGTGACAGGCAACCTTGATGCCACCTACTATCCGGGGGCCGTGGCTCTCGCCCCTTCCGAGGGTGTTTTCTTCTTCCCGCCTGAGGGCCTTCCGCCCGAAGACCCAGAGGAACTGGTTGAACTCAAGGACCTCAGTGCCGTGGCATTGGCCCTGACCACGCCAGCCAGCGCTCGCATCGAGGAGCTCGATCGGGACGAGCCCGCCGAAGGCGATGATCTGGGCCCGTTCATTATTGGAATGGCCGTCCGCCCCTCGGTCCAGGTGCTACAGGAGTTGCAGGACCCCAACCAGTCCGAGGGCCCCTTCATCGTGGCCATAGGCGACTCCGATTTCGCCAGCAATGCCAATTTCTACCAGGGCAGCAACAGCGATTTCTTCCTCAATACGGTCAACTGGCTGGCCGGGGACGTGTCTCTAGTCGAAATACGCCCCAAGCCCTTCCAGTTCCGCCGCTTGGTGCTTGACGATGACCAGAACGATTTTGTCCGTTACAGCAGTTGGTTCCTGCTGCCGGGTGCCATGATCCTCATCGCTGGCGTCGTCTGGTGGCGACGCCGCTAGGCCCCGAGATCGCGCCGTGAAGGTCACCTCGTGAACATTCGCTTCACCATACTTCTGGTCGTCATCCTCGTCATCATCGGGGGAACTGTCTGGATTACCCAGCAGGATGATGACGGCGACGCCAGCGAGAGGAAGGCTTGGGTCTGGAAGGTCGAGTTGGAAGACCTGCAACGGATTGCCATCACCCACGAGGATACCTCTGTTACCTACAGGCGCCAGGACCGTAGCTGGGTCATCGAGGACGGCAACGATACCCCGGTCTACCAGCCCAAGTGGGGTGGCAAGGCACTCATCGTAAGCGGCCCCAAGCCCTCCCGCACCCTCGACGAGGAGATCGAGGACGCCGCCCTCTACGGCCTGGACCCCGTGGCCACCACGGTGGAGGTCACCGACCGCAGCGGTCAGAACGTGGTCTTCGAACTGGGGGCCATAACCCCCGACGGCAATAACCAGTACGTCCGGCTGGACGACGGCAGTCTCCATACCCTGCCCAAAATCTGGGGAGAGGTCGTGATACGCCTCGCCACCGAACCCCCATACAGCCCGCCCTTCATTTCGGTCCTCGACACCGAGCGCGTCCGCGAGATGAAGGTCACCGTCCGCGATGCCGACGGCCTTTCCGAAGCCATTTACCTGCTCACCGGCGAGGAAGAGGGGGAGGACGAGCAGTGGATCCTGGTGGAAGGAGCCGGCGTTCTGGTGCAGCAGGACCGCTGGTCCGAGTTGACCTCCGGGTTGGACTCCCCGGAAATCGAGACCGAGGCGGAAGAAATCCAACGAGCTGGAGGCGATGCTGCCTTCGGCCTGGACAGCCCACTGCTGCAGATAGACCTGCGCCCGGACCGGGCCGATACCTCAGGCGAGTTGCGCTATTTCGTTGGCGGCGAGGTTACAGGTGCCGACCGCTACTACTTCCGGGAGTTCGGTACCGACGTCCTGCAGACCGTCGATGCCCGGTGGGCCCAGCAGCTGATCGCTCTGGCCAAGGAGCCCGCCGTCCTGGACGCCCCACCCGATGGACCTGCTGGCTAGCTCCTTCCGCCGCCTCCCCGGAACGGGTCGACCAACTACCCCGAACTGGGGTGCATCACAGACCCATTCGCGCTGAGGCTGGCGTAGAGATGAAAGCTGAGCTTCTGGCTATTGGCACCGAACTTCTGATGGGGGAACTGGCCGACACCAATTCTGCCTTCATAGCCTCGCGGCTCCCTCCCCTGGGTATCGACCTGCAGTGGGTCACCCTCGTGGGTGACGACCCGGAGCAACTCACAGGCGCGTTGCTCCAGGGCCTGCAGCGCTCCGACGCCATCTTCACCACCGGCGGGTTGGGACCTACCCAGGACGACCTCACCCGCGACTGCATCGCCAAGGCACTGGGCGAAGAGATCACGGTTGAGCCCGCACTGGTCCGGCGTCTCGAAGATATCTTTCGCAGCCGTGGCACCGACATGCCTCCCCGGAACATCAAGCAGGCCCAGGTGATACCCTCCGCCCAAGCCATACCCAACCCCCGTGGCACCGCGCCCGGCTGGTGGGTGGAGACCAACGGCAAACTCATCGTGGCCATGCCCGGACCTCCGGCGGAGATGCAGGGGATGTGGACGGATGAGGTGGCTCCCCGCCTGTTGGAGCGCGACAGGAGTCAGGTGATTATCACCCGCAACATCAAAACCAACGGCCTCTCGGAAGCACTGGTGGACGAGTTGATATCGCCTTGGCTGGGCAAGGAGAACCCCTATCTCGGCATCTACGCCAAACCCGATGGCATCCACCTGCGGATCATATCCCGCGCCAGCAATCCGGAAGCCGCTTGGGCGATGGTTCGACCCGTCGAAGCCGGAGTTGTGGAAGCCATGGGCCCGCACGTCTGGGGGTTCGACGACGAGACGCCGGAACAGGTGGTGGGCAACTTGCTCGCAGCTCAGGGCAAGACCCTGGCAGTCATGGAAACCTGCACCGGGGGCCAACTGGCCAGTTCGATCACCGACGTGCCCGGGGCATCCGCCTACTTCAGGGGCAGCATCACACCTTACTCGAGGGAAGCCAAGATAGCTGCTGGCGTGGAC
>JAAXIE010000144.1 GCA_012270525.1 Dehalococcoidia bacterium
GCAAGATCTGGGTCAGAGGCCGTGATTGCCAACACCACATTGCTTGTTATCGTATCAGTGGCTGGGTCGAACGAACTGGAAACCTCGATCACGGCGGACTCCTTGTGAAGTGCATAGTGGACTGCTGCCACCGCCACGCTTATCTCCGATTCCGTGTATCCGACGCTGGACTGGGTCTCGACCGGAACGCCTCCATGGTTGTTCCGGAAGGTATCTATCACCTCTTGCGCCTCCGTGGGAATGTCGCCCGCGAACGAGACCGTGGCCACGCCGTCTACAATCTCCGCGCTGGTGAAAGCTCTGGGAGAGGCCGCGCGAATGGCTTGCACCGTGGCGGCCCAGTCGTTGTGCCATCCATACATCGCGATGGCCTTCGCCAGCGATATGCCCTCCTCGTCGGCCATGAATTGCAGGTCTTCCAGTTCTTCGGGGCTCAACCGGTCAACCCAAGCCTCCTGCCTCTCCCCCTCGTGACTCTCAGTAAGGGAGGACGATGCTCCAAGAAGGCCTAGACCTACCAGTAAGCACAGTAAAGACGCCAGAATCATCCTTGGTATACTGCGGCGCAAAAACATCGTCGCACCTCCTTAGGTTCATTAGGAGCAACATACAAGACTCGCACCTCCCATCTTCAAGCAACGTGTGATTGTTTAATGGCATGTATCCACCAGTGGCACAGCCCATATGACTGTCAAGATGAGTATGCTTTATGCTCCATATGATGATAAGTATATTATATGTCACATATCTAATTGAAGAAGCCATGAATACTGCTCGGCCCTATATGTCACCTGTCCGCTCGTCCCTTCTCGCCAAACGAGACCCACACGTCGCCCCTCCTAAGCCGCCCCTCCCCGTCTTTCCCCTCCACCCCTGACATTCCCCAATTGACCGCCACGCACAAACGTTCTATTCTCAATTTGTGCCTGCAAGCCCTTCCAGGGTCAGCGCTGCACGTTCGCTGCCCAATCTTCCTCGGAGGGAAACAAGTTGCAATCGACGTCAAAGGAAGGTCGCCGCGCCCAGCCAGCCTCCGGTCCCGGCAATCGGAACGCCACTCGCAAGCTATTTCCAAGCTGTAGTCGGAACAATCGGAACAAATTCAGCTACGAAAAAACAGTTTCCAGCTACGACCTTGTTCCGATGCCCAGCTACGGGACCCCCTTGCCGCCCAACTTGCGCACCGCTTCCCGCGCCGCCCCTCGTAGCTGGTCCCGCCCCGTCTGCCCTGTTCTTCAACCCCCCAGTCGGAACACGGGTCTCAATCTCGGCAGCTATCCCGATCGGAACACAGAAATCCACCAACAACCCCTCAACCCCTTCCCTCGTCCCTTGACCGTATCTGGCAGCCTTGCTGCCCTCCCACTCCACAACCAGGATGTCGGAACATGAGTCCCAAGCTGAACAGAAAGAACGATCGGAACAAGAAAAAGCCCTCTGGCCACCGCGAACCTCTAGCGAGTCGCAAGCACAAGTTCTTGAGGGCCTGCTACAGCGGGGCTACCGTAAGAGAGGCCGCCCGTATCGCTGGCGTCGCTACCAGCACCCCCTACTGCTGGCGCGATACCGACCCCGAATTCGCCCAAGTCTGGAAGCACTCCCGCGAAGACCTCGTCGAAGACCTCGAATTGGAAGCCTTCCAGCAGGCCATCGGCGGCGATCGCCGTCTCCTCATGTTCCTTCTCAAGTCCTACAAGCCTGAGACCTACAACCAGCGACAGCACCGGCCTGTGTCCTCCGACTCTACCCCCTTCGCCGAGTTTCTTGCTGTCGTCCGCGAACGGCGAGCCCAACAGCATCTCAAACAAGAGCCCAAACAGGAGGAACTGCCATCCCGGCCCGCCCCGTACCTCCCGCCCGCCCTCTCAGGACCTTCCTTCCCAGAAACCCAGGCCCCCTGCTAGAATTGCTCCCGTCGCAACGACTTCTACTTGGGAATGCGGTAGAGGAGGTGCTCCATGGCCACCCAGACCAGATTGCAGGTCATCGATGCCGACGCCCACGTGATTGAGACGGAGAGGACTTGGGACTACCTGGAGCCAGCCGAGCAGAAGTTCCGGCCCGTGCTGCTGCCCAATCCCTACGACGCCGAGCGCCAGATGTGGGCCATCCACGGAGCCGCCGCTGGCTTTCGCTTCGCCGACCTGTCCGAGGAGCAACTGGACGAGCTCTCTCGCCAAGCAAACCGCGACATGTCCACCCCCAAGGCCGCCCGCGAACTGGACGACGTCGCCCTGCGACTCCGCCACATGGACCAGTTGGGCATCGACGTCCAGATCCTCCACAACACCATGTGGATCGAGCAGGTGACCCAGAACCCGGAGGTCGAGGCTGCCCTCTGTCGGTCTTGGAACCGCTGGCTGGCCGATGTGTACCACCAGTCCAACGGCCGGCTGCGCTGGTCCTGCGTTATCCCCTCATTGAGCCTGGATGAAGCGGTGCACCAGATGCGCTTCGCCCAGGAGAACGGCTGCGTCGCCGTATGCATGCGCCCCCTCGAGGGTGACCGCTCCATGACCGACCCCTACTTCTACCCCGTCTATGAGGAAGCCACCAACCTCGATATGGCCGTGGCCGTCCACATCGCCAACGCCAATCCCGCCAACGTCAACCTGCTCCGCGGCTTCCCCGAAGGCTTCAACACCATGGCCTTCGCCCTCTTCCGCGTGCCCACCGTGGTGGCCACCTACACCCTCCTCATGGGTGAAGTCCCCAAACTGTTCCCCCAGCTGCGCTGGGGCATAATCGAAGCTTCCGCCCAGTGGGTCCCGTGGATACACCACGAGGTCGTCCGCCGTTACGAGGCCCGCGGCCTCCCCATACCGGAAGATCTCTTCGGAGAGCGCAACATCTACGTCACCTGTCAGACCGACGACGACATCCCCTACGTCCTCAGGTACGCCGGGGACCGCTCCATCGTCATCGGCACCGACTACGGCCACACTGACCCCTCCAGCGAGGTCGACGCCATCTCCATCTTCCGGGGCATGCACGACATCGACGAGGAGACCCGCGACCGTATCCTCTGCCACAACCCGAAACGGCTGTACAACCTCTAAGTCGACGCGCAGCGGGTGACCCCATGGGGGCCTGCTACTGACCTCGCTCCGGGCAGGCTTCATAAGCGGCCCGGAAGTCAGCCGCATGTGAGGCGGGAGCCGTCCCCGTCATTCCCGTCGAGCCGGGGGGTACGGCCGGATCTACCGTGCTGGCGGTGCTTGGGGATTCGAAGGCACCCAGTTGCCCGTCATGTAGTCGTACAGGTTGGCCACGTTCATTCGCATCACCGCAGCCGCGTCCTGGTGGGCCGCCTCCATCGGGTACCGTCCCGTCATGTCGGTGAGGCTGTAGATGGCCTCGTCCTTGCCCATGCCCCGCTCCACCGCATTCCAGACGTAGTCCTTCCACTCCTGTATGTAGGAGCCCTGCTCGTCCAGGTACTCCTTGCCGCACAACTCCCCGTGCCCCGGAACGAATATCTCCTCGTCCAACCGGCGCAGCGACTCCACCGCCGTGAGCCACTGGTCCGGGCTGCCTTCCTGCAGGAAGCTCTGCACCTTGTGGAAGATGTTGTCGCTCGTCCAGACCACCCCCTCTTCTTTGATGCAGATGGCCGCCTGGTAGGCAGTGTGCCCAGGCATATGGACGATCTCGATGGTGTGGTCGCCCACCCGCAACCTCATGCCGTTCTGGAAGGTGATGGCAGGGGCATTGAACTGGTAGTCCCCCATGTACTGCGGTTCGTCCGGGCCGAAGTTCGACACCCGCTGCACATGGTCCGCCAGGTCCGTCTCCAGAATCCGCCGTCGCACCCCCTCATGTGCGATTACGGGAACATCAAAGAACGAGTTGCCCGTCCAGTGGTCGCCGTGAGGCTCCGTATTGATGATATGGCGCAACTGCCCCCTGCGGTCTATCTCCGCCTTCAATGCCATGGCATCGCTGGGCTTGTGCGGGCTGTCGAACATCACGATGCCGTCGGAAGTGGTCAGGAACCCGAAGTTGCATCCCCTGCAACCGATGTCTACGAACACGTTGCTGGTCACCTGCTGCAGTGCCAATCTACACCTCCGCTCCCGTCATTCGATCAATGGGCCATCCCGGCAATGGCCGCCCGGCCAATGCCCGTCCGTCAGGTGGTAACTGCTCCGCCGGTAGTGTAGTCCAGGAAGTCCTCCCCTGGGTACCCTGCCTCGTGGAGAAGGCAGACGCTCCGTACAGTCCGCTAGAGGCCGCCAGAGCTAGCCGATGCCGAATACCCGTGCTACACTCACTGTCACCGCCGGCGTAGCTCAGTGGCAGAGCAGCGGTTTCGTAAACCGCAGGTCAAGGGTTCGAATCCCCTCGCCGGCTCCATTCCTCTCTCGCACCCCTAACCGACCCTCCGGATAACCCATCCTGGGCCATGTTCCGGCCCTATCACGCCCGCACGCTACTTGGCGCGAAGACCCTTTAGGGTATATCCTGTTGTACCCAAGCAGTTCACTGGGGCGAAGGTGATAGCCGTTGGCACGTATCGAGGCGTTGGAAACATCCGCAGCCCTAGGCCCCGCACCAGCCATCGCACCCGCTCCCAACGGCAAGGCTTCCCTCCCAGGGACCGCCACCACCACGAGAGTCGACCAGAGCGAGTACGCCCAGCTGTACCGGATCGTCTCCGCGCAGAGGCTGCTCGATAAGCAGCCCTTCTACTACGCTTGGAAGTTCGTCTCCACGGCAGCAATGCTGGGTGCCAGCATATGGCTCCTCATCACGGCCGATGCCCTTTGGGTGCATCTCCTCAACGCCGTATTCCTCGGCTTCGTCTTCACGCAAATTGGTTTCCTCGGCCACGACGCCGGGCACCGCCAGATATTTCGCTCAGGACGCCGGAACGAAATCGTCCTCTTCTTCGTCAACCTGCTGATACTCCTCGACCGGAGTTGGTGGATCGACAAGCACAACCGCCATCATGCCCACCCCAACGACCTCGACCGGGACAGGGACATAGACCTCCCGTTCATTGCCTTCACCGAGGAGGTGGCCAAGCAGAAGCAGGGCATTTACCGGCTGGTGGTGCGCTACCAAGCCTTCCTGATGTACCCCATGATGATGGCCGAAGCCCTGAGCCTGAGGATGGACGGCTTCCAGTACTTGCTGCGGGGCAGGAACGTCAAATACCTCTTCGCCGAGTCGGCCTGCGTTGTCCTCCACCTTGCCGTCTACTTCGGAGCCCTGTTCTATCTGCTGGACCCGTGGCATGCAGCCCTGTTCATCCTGGTCCATCAGGCCACCACTGGCTTCTACATGGCCAACGTGTTCGCCCCCAACCACAAGGGCATGTTGGTGGTATCCCAGGACACGAAACTGGACTTCCTCAGGCAACAAGTCCTCACTGCCCGCAACATCAGGTCGAACCCGGTGACCGACTTCGTTTACGGCGGCCTGAACAACCAGATCGAGCACCACCTCTTCCCCACCATGCCCCGCAATAGGCTGCGGAAAGCCAACGCGCTGGTCACAGCTTACTGCGCATCACGAGGCATCCCCTGCCATCACACCGGCGTATTGGAGTCCCAGAAGGAAATTCTGCAGCACCTGCACCGCGTCAGCGCGCCACTTCGCGGTCCCGGCCATCGGCCCTGAAACACCGCTGCTCAGCAATGCATCTGCGGGACATACTCCTTGATGGCAGGGATGACCTCCTTGGCCAGCAACTCGATGGAGCGCATACCTGCCGTTTGCGACATCGGACCCTCGCGGGCCCAGAGGATCAGCCAAGCCGGGTCGGCGACGTCTATCACTCGCTTCAACTTG
>JAAXIE010000156.1 GCA_012270525.1 Dehalococcoidia bacterium
GTATAAGCCGACGCCGCGAAGGGACTCATCGTCCCAGCGGTTCTCAGCACCTGTCGCCAACTGTCCGGCCATATTGCAGCCTGTTCCACCCATATGCCTATCAGCACCGAGATTACGGGTATGACTGTGGCCGCCAATAGCACATGGCGTTGTAACCATCCGTCCCGGCTAATGTTCCCACCCGATTCTGTGTGCGCCTTCACCTTCACTGTAGGTAGCGAAGCATCGAGGTGTCAAGGAGCCTGGCCATACCTGACCTCCGTCTGAGCCCGCCTCGAGTCCGCCAGCCTCGTTTGACAAGCTAAAGGCTGCATGGTATACGCCGTTCAGAGTGCCCCGCGGCCTACCCTCAAGATCCTACCGGAAGGTGGCTATGGCAACCTTGACCAACGGTCTGGTGCAACACGACGGCTCCTTGGTGAATCGCCAGATATTCAGTGACCGCGACATCTACGCCCAGGAACTGGAGCAGATTTTCGCCCGCTGCTGGCTCTTCCTTTGCCACGAGACCACCATCCCCAATCCGGGAGACTTCTTCACCACCTACATGGGTGAAGACCCCGTGCTCGTGACCCGGGACTCTAACGGGAAGATCGGGGCCTTCCTGAACGTCTGCCGTCATCGTGGCAACCGCGTGTGTCGCGCCGATGCCGGGAACGCCTCCGCCTTCGTTTGCGCATATCACGGCTGGACCTACGGCAACGACGGGAAGCTCATCGCCGTACCCAGCCTCAAAGAGGCCTACTACGATGAATTGGATACCTCGAAATGGGGGCTGGTTCCGGTAGCCCAACTCGATACCTACAAGCAGTTGGTGTTCGCCACCTTCGACCCCAATGCCCCGCCTTTACACGAGTGCCTGGGCGACATGAAATGGATGCTGGACGTCTTCTTCGACCGACGCGAGGGTGGCAGCGAGGTCGTAGGAGGTATGCACAAGTGGGTGGTGCCCGCCAACTGGAAGCTCGCCGCCGAAAACTTCGGCGGTGACGCCTACCACCTCGGCTGGAACCACCGCTCCGCCTTCACCGCGGGATTCGCCCAGAGCTCCTCGGGCCGGCCGCTGACCAGCGGTGGCCGGATGCTCTCCCCCGGCAACGGCAACAGCTTGGTGATGGTCGCACCCACCGATCCCACCGAGCCTCCCGTGCCCCTGCTGGAGGAATACGAAACCTCCATACACCCCGAGGTGGCCAGCAGGCTGGGACCGCGCTACGATGTGTGCAACCCCATCGTGGCCCGGGTCTTTCCCAATTTCGCCATCAATCGCAGCGTTTCCCGGACCTTCCGCGTCTGGATGCCCCGTGGCCCGGACAAGATGGAGGTCTGGGCTTGGGCTTTCGTCGACAAGGCAGCCCCTCAGGAGGTCAAGGAAGCCAGCCGCCTGGGCGTGATCCGTGGTTTCAGTCCTTCGGGCACCCTGGAGCAGGACGACATGGACAACTGGCAGGAGTGCACCCGGACCAGTCGCGGCGTGGTATCCAGGAGGCAGCCGTTGAACACCTCCCAGGGGCTTGGCCACGAAGGCTATGACGAGACCCTGCTTACTTATGCCAGCGACTACCGGTTCAGCGAGGTCAGCAACCGGGACTTCTACCGCCACTGGGCACGCTTGATGGAGTCGGACGACATCGGATGGACCACCGAGTTCCCTCGATAGTCTCCCAGGCATCGACGTACCCGGGCTTGGCAAGGGGGCCCTCCCACCACCCCGTCCTCCCACTCTCGCGGGGTGGCGGCCATAGGTGGCCCTCCGGCCCCTTATCGACCACGATATCCCCCACTTTCCACACCCCAACAGGAGGAAGAGAACATGACCACTGGGCAGCAACCATACCGGGACTCGGTGATGGCGGCCATCGATGAAGCACGTGACGAGCTGGTGGACATCAGCAAGGACATCCACGCCCACCCCGAACTCAACTACCAGGAAAGATACTCCTCCGCTGCCCTGGCCTCCGCCCTGGAGAGGCACGGGTTCTCCGTGGAGCGGGGCGTGGGCGGGGTGGAGACCGCGTTCCGCGCCGAGGCCCAGGGCCAGGACGGAGATGGCCCAACGGTGGCCTTCCTCGCCGAGTATGACGCCCTGCCCGACATCGGCCACGGTTGCGGCCACAACCTCATCGCCATCTCCAACTTGGGGGCCCTCCTTGGGGCCGCGGGAGCCCTGCGCGACTTGCCCGGTCGGCTGGTAATCCTGGGTACTCCCGCCGAAGAAGGCGGCGGGGGCAAGGTGCGCATGATAGAGGGGGGTGCTTTCCAGGACGTCGATATCGCCCTCTCGTCGCACCCATCCTCCAACATCACCGTGATCCCCACCACCATTGCCAAGGACGAAAGCTGGAGTCTGGCCATGGTTGGATACCGCTATGCCTACCACGGCAAGGCCTCCCACGCTTCCACGGTGCCCCACGAAGGCGTCAACGCCCTGAACGCGGTGATCCACCTGTTCACCGGCATAGACGCTCTGCGTCAGCACCTGAAGGAGGACGTTCGCATCCACGGCGTCATCACCGACGGCGGTAAGGCCCCCAACGTAGTCCCCGATTTCGCCGCCGCCAATTTCATGCTCCGCTCACGCGACAGCCTCTACCTCAGGGAAGTGGTGGAGAAGGTGCAGCGCGTTGCCGAAGGATCAGCCCTGCTCACAGGGGCCCGCCTGGAAATCGAGGAAGTCTATCCCCTGTACGAGAATGTGCGCCCCAACGAGGCCCTGGCCCGCACCGCCTTCTCCAACTGCGCCCAATCAGGCTTGGAAGTCCATGAAACTCGCACGAATCGTGGCGGGGGTGCTTCCACCGACTTCGGCAACGTAAGCCAGAGGATGCCTTCCTACTACCTCCGTTTTGCGGTCAGCGAGGAGCCCGTCCCCGGTCATTCCATCGCCATGACCGCAGCATCCATCACCGACCTCGCCCACGAGAACGCCATTGCAACGGCGAAGGTGCTGGCCCTTACCGCTTGCGACCTCCTGACAAACCCCGGACTGGTGGAAGAAGCCCGCACCGAGTTCGCTGCTCGCGGGTAGTGTAAAGGGACCTGAGTCGAAGCAACCAGCAGAAGCACCCGCACCGACGCCACGTTAAAGGGGTCCATCCCTCAGGATGGACCCCTTTAACATACCAGTTATTTCAGGCGAGGGCCTAGGCCCCGGACCCCTCGGAGCGTCGCCGGGTTCCGAAGAACAACGCCGACCCCAGGACGACCAGAACGATGCTCCCGATCAGCCCGTAGCGCGCCATCTGCGGGATCAGCGGCTCACCCGTAGCAGGCAGCTTCGGGGCACCGACGGCATAGCTGCCTATATCCTGGGAACTGGTGTACGCGCTCGCGGCGGCCCCGGACGCTCCGTTGTCACCCAGGTGGTCTACCACATTCCCCATATGGAGGGTGGCCACCTGGCTGTTTGTGGCATCCGATCCCAGACCCGCTGCTGCGACAGCCTGCTGGGCCCTGTCCCTTGCGCTGGTCGCGGCAGCAATCGTGTCGTCACTCGCCTTGGCCGCTGCCTCGTCTACCGGTTCGGCCGCTTCTGCAGCCTCCTTCGCAGCTACGGCAGCAGCGATGACCGCATCGGCATAGGCACCGACCCCAACGCCATCGCCACAGTCTGCGCTGCCTTGAATGATGCCGACAGCGCAAGCGGCATGCGTGCGGGCCATCTCCAGGTCGCCGGTGCTGGCAGAGCCTCGGGCATGCCTGGCGCTTACGAGGGCCAACTCCACTTGTTCAACCAGTCCAAGAGCAGGCGGAGTTCCTTCCTCGCCCGGTACGTGCAGGGCTCTCACCTGGTCCCTGACCCCTTCCAGCAGCATTCCCGAAAACACGGTCTCCGCGGACGGTTCGGGGTCAGTATCCGGGATGGCTTCCAGCGTCACCACGGCCTTGTCAAACGCTGCGAACAGGTTCTCTCCTGGGTCGGCTACGAACTCGTGGTTGACGCTCCCATCCTCCCCAATCTCAAGAATGCCAATACTCTGCTTGCGCTCCCCGTCATCAGAAACAAGCCAGCCTTCCAACGCCATCGTGTCCGAGTCCGAAAGGGCCTCGACACCGGACATGGCGAGCACCAGCCTGCCACTGCGGACCGTTACCGGCGTGTCCCCTGCGAAGGGATCACCGCCTATGACAGCATCACGGATGGTCGCCGTTCCCGAGCCTTCGTGGCCATCAGCTTGGGCCAAGCTCACAGGCAACAGCAGGGCGATGAGGCCTAGAATCAGCAGAAACCGTAGAGCCCGGGTACGAACCATCCCGCCTCCTTACTTCGTGGACACACTGTTACCGAAGATGCTCCTACAGGCCGTAGCTATTACCCAGCCCGTAGTCCGGTGCCCAAGTATACGCACCTCAGCGGGGATGTGACAACCCACTGGGCCAGCCAGAAGCTAACAGATTCCCCGCCTACAGTCAACGACGCCAACGCACTGGCGGGCCCCCGGAGCCAGCACCCTGTCGCTTTGGCCAGGAGAACACCGGTACGGAGCCTGCAACGGGTCAAGAAGAAGGC
>JAAXIE010000032.1 GCA_012270525.1 Dehalococcoidia bacterium
GTCGCGTCAACATTTGTTGTACCTCCCTAGGGCAGACGTTCGGCTGCACGTGCGAGGCTGGTGCCCCTATCTTTCAGACGGCATATGGGAGGAATGATGCTTGAGCTCTAGTGGACTCGTTGCTCTTATGATAGTGCACTACATGTAACGTGTCAATAATGCTGGTGTGTGAAGTGGGCTTCCCTGAAACACGTAATGCCGGGGAGTTGTGGTGATATGCGTCAGTACCGTGCCCCAGAGTATCGGCTGGATCCAGCTATTTGCTGCCAACAAGCCCATGGATTGAGACTTGTCGTCCCGCTGACCCGCGAGGACCAACCCTCTAATCCTGCCCCTCCCCACCCAGACGCCCAGTGGCATGGCTTACATATCTCCTCTTTTGTGATACCCTATGCGCGACAAGCAAACCCTGCGTCAGTCCTCTCTTGGGGCAGGCGCATGTACCACCGGAACATCACCATACGGAGGTCGGAAGATGGTGGACTACGCCCCCAGCATTATCCTTTCCCAACAGGAATATAAGGTCGTGGGCACCAGGCCAACCCGGCATGACGCCCAGGACAAGGTCACAGGCCGGGCCAACTACAGTGCAGATGTGCATCCTCCCGGCCTGTTGCACGGCAGGGTGTTGCGCAGTCCCCATGCCCACGCCCGCATCGTCTCCATCAACACCGCCAAGGCAGAGGCCCTCCCCGGCGTTCGCGCGGTGGCCACCTCTGCCGACCTTCCCCAGTTCTCCGGCCAGATGGCCGACCTGGGCGAGGGGGCCATGGTCAACTTCAAGTTCCTCAGCAACAACTGCCTGGCCCACGACAAGGTCCTGTACGCCGGGCAGGCCGTGGCTGCCGTGGCCGCAGCCTCTCCGGAAGTCGCCGAGGAAGCCATGAACCTCATCGAGGTGGAGTACGAGGTCCTGCCTCCCCTGATGGACGGGCGCGATGCCATGCGGTCCGGTGCTCCCATCCTGCACGACCAGTTGGCCACCCTGACCAACCCCACCATCCGGGCCGGGGCCTTCCGTGGCGACGACGACGATCAAGGCCTCACCAACGTCGCCAGCCACATCGAGTTCACCCTGGGAGACGTGGAAGAGGGCTTCCGTCAGGCCGACGCCGTCGTCGAACACGAGACCCACACCGCAGCCGTGCATCAGGGATACATCGAACCCCATGCCGCCACTGCCCAGTGGCATCCCGACGGGCATATCACCGTATGGTCCAGCAGCCAGGGCCATTTCGCCGTGCGCGACCAGACGGCCACCATCCTGGGACTCCCGGTATCCCGCGTCACCGCCATACCCATGGAAATCGGCGGCGGGTTCGGTGGCAAGACCCTCGTCTACCTCGAACCTGTGTGCGCTGTCCTCTCCCGGAAGTCCGGCGGTGCCCCCGTTAAGCTGACCATGAGCCGCACCGAAGTGTTCGAGGGCACCGGCCCCACTTCGGGCACCCACATCAAGGTCAAGCTGGGAGCCAGCAAGGACGGGCACATCACCGCCGTCTCCTCGACCATGGTCTACGAAGCTGGCGCATATCCCGGCTCTCCCATGGCTGCCGGGATCCGCTGCATGCTCGCCCCCTACGACATCCCTAACGGCTACCTCGAAGGCTACGACGTGGTCGTCAACAAGCCCAAGTCGGCGGCCTACCGTGCACCCGGCTCGCCCGCGGCCGCCTTCGCCATGGAGACCACCGTCGACCTGCTGTGCGAGAAGCTCAACATGGACCCCCTGGAGTTCCGCCTCCTCAACGCTTCCAAGGAAGGCACCAGGCAGGTGACCGGCCCTGTGTTCGGGCGGATTGGCAACGTGGAGAACCTCCAAGCCGCCCTGGACCATGACCACTACAAGACGGCACTTGAAGGACCTAACAGGGGTCGAGGCGTTGCCTCAGGCTTCTGGTTCAACGCCAGCGGCCCGTCGGCCGCCGTGGCTATCGTCAACGCCGACGGCACCGTGGGCCTCATCGAGGGATCGCCCGACATCGGCGGCACCCGCACCACCGTGGCGATGCAACTGGCCGAGGTCCTTGGCATCCCCGCCGAGGACGTGCACCCTCAGGTGGCCGACACCGACTCCATCGGTTTCACCTCGGTGACCGGAGGCAGCAGCACCACCTTCAAGACCGGCTGGTCCTGCTACGAGGCAGCCCAGGACGTCAAGCGCCAGCTGATCGCTCGCGCCGCCCGCATCTGGGAGGTGGACGAAGCCGTCGTCGAGTACGAGGACGGCGTGCTGCAGCACTCCTCCGACCCCGCCCTTCGCATGACCTTCAAGGAACTGGCCCCGCGTCTGGTAGGAACCGGCGGGCCCGTCATCGGTCGTGGCAACGTCAACCCCCCCGGCCCAGGCAACGCCTTCTGCACCGTGATCGTGGACGTGGAAGTCGACCCCGACACCGGCAAGGTCTACATACTCCGCTGCACCGCGGTACAGGATGCTGGCAAGGCCATCCACCCCACCTATGTCGAAGGTCAGATACAGGGTGGCGTCGTGCAGGGCATCGGCTGGGCGTTGAA
>JAAXIE010000082.1 GCA_012270525.1 Dehalococcoidia bacterium
GGCGGGCCCAGACGGCCACCAAGCAGCCCGCCGCCACCAGCACGCTGGCATCTGTCAGGGAGCGGTGGCACACCGCCGACGCCGACAACCCGGAGGTGGCGGCGGTGGAGAGGTTGGCGGGCGGGTTGAGGGGTAAGCCAAGCACTAAGGTCGCCAGCCTTTAACCAGAAAGGTGCGTCGTCAGCGGAAGACTCAAAGAGAAGCTGGGGATGCGCTGTTATTTGGCTGCAATCACGAATGCATCTGAGCCCCAGCAGATAATCGAGCCATCCTCCCTTAACCCGCAGGTATGCCAACCCCCTGCGTATACTTCATCGAAGGAGCCTTGGGGCGGCGTGGCTTGGCCATACTCATCGCTGCCCCAGCAGGCGATGGAGCCGTCGGCCCGAACACCGCAATTGTGGTCACCCCCCGCGCTGATCGAGGCAAAGGGTTCTTGGGGAGGCGTGGCTTGGCCAAACTCATCGCTGCCCCAGCAGGCGACGGAACCATCCCCTCGCAGGCCGCAAGCGTGGAAACTCCCCGTGCTTACAGAGGCAAATGAGCCTTGGGGTGGACTGGCTCGACCAAAGTCATCCCGTCCCCAGCAGGCGACGGAGCCATCATCCCGCACCGCACAACTGTGAGTGTAGCCAGCGCTAACCGAGACGAAAGAGCCTTCGGGGGGGCTGGCTCGGCCCCTACTATTACTTCCCCAACAGTCCACGGAGCGGTCCTCGCGCAAGCCGCAGCTATGCCAACCCCCTGGGCTTACTGATATGAAGGAACCCTGGGGCGGAGTGGCTTGCCCGCTCTCATTCCAACCCCAACACTCCACCGAGCCATCCTTGCGCAAGCCGCAACTGTGGCTCATTCCGGCGTCGATCGATATGAAAGGTCCTGGGGGCGGAGGGTCTTTGACCCACGAACCACTCCAGCAGGCGACGGAGCCATCTTTTCGCAAGCCGCAGTTTTGGGGATTCGTGCCCTGGGCAATCACTGAGGTAAAGGGCTCCTGAGGCACTGTCGCTTGGCCCCACCTATTACTACCCCAGCAAAAGACAGTGCCGTTCTTTCGAATCCCACAGTAGTGACTGACCCCTACGCTGACAGAGGTGAAGGACCCCTTGGGCGGGGAGGTTCCGTACGACCGACCCCAGCAGGCGACGGAGCCGTCCTCCCGTATCCCGCAGTTGTAGTCATCCCCGGTGCTCACCGAATTGAAAGACCCCTCCGGCGGTGAGGCTTGGTCAGCATTATTCGAACCCCAACAGTCCACGGTGCGGTCCTCGCGCAGCCCGCAGGTGTGGTTGTTCCCAGCACTAACAGAAGTGAAGGGTCCCATTGGCGGAGGCCTCCAGCACCCGAAGTGACCGTCTAACCGAATGCCGCAGTAGTAGTCATCCACTGGGCTGCCCCAGTCGAGAGAACTATTGGGCTGTGGGGCTTGGCCATGCCAATTCAAACCCCAACAGTCCATGGAACCATCTGCCCGAACACCGCAGGTGTGATAATCCCCTGCGTCGATCCAGTTGAAAGAACCCTCCGGAGGCGAGGCTTGGCCATGGCCATTCGAACCCCAACAGTCCACTGTTAGGTCCTCGCGCACCCCGCAACTGTGCCAACGCCCACTGCTAACCAAAGTGAAGACCCCTTCCCGGGGCGAGGCTTGGCCATGGTCGTTCAAGCCCCAGCAGGTTACGGTACCGTCGACCCGTATCCCACAGTTGTGATCATCACCCGCGCTGACCGAAACGAAGCTATGTTGGGGGGGCGCCGCTTGGCCATGAGAATTCTTGCCCCAGCACACTATGGTGCCGTCAACACGCAGCGCGCAGGTGTGCGACAACCCGACGCTGACCGAGGAGAAGGATAGCCCGCTGGTGTCCATCGGCGACTCACCGCAGGCGGTAACACCATCAGCCGCTACGGCGAGCATCATAAGCAGGACTGCCGCTAGGAGGTACCGCCGCATCATGCCGATACCAGGAATCCCTTCGTTCTAATCCGAACCGGTCACGCCATGGGAGCATGTTCGAGGGCTGGTGGTGATGCCTCATTATGGGAGGATGAGGTCACCTGATCAATACGCGTCAATCCGCGGCGAGTTCTGGCTGGGCCGCGGAGCGGGGGGTTCACGGCCAGACCTGCACTTTCTGCTCGCCGTTCTCGATGACCACGTAGGCGGCTGATTGGATGTCGATGGCGAAGAGGTGGAAGGGTTCGTCGGGGGAGAATTCGTACCCCAACTCCCGGCGGACGGCTTCGAGATAGGTGCGGCGGGTTTCCGGGGACGGGATATCCACGGCGCGGCCGTAGAGCTTGAACTCGCCCTCAGTGCCGTCCTTGCTGGTGACGATGGTCTGCACGGTCACGCTGGGATTCCTGAGCAGGTCGAGGGCCTTGCGGGAACGCCATGTCATACCGAGGTAGAGGACGCCTTCTACTATGAGCGGTTCAACGGGGGAGATGCGGGGCCAGCCATCCCGTCGCAGGGTGCCGATCAGCACGAGGCCATGACGCCGGAACCGCTCCTCGGCCAAGCGGGCCAACTCAGGGGCGGATTGCCGGAACCGGGCCCAGTCCATTGCCTGCTCGCCTCTGCCTAGATTAACGGGCTAGACGGGCTAGATTGGCGGGCGCCGCTGGTACCAGCCTGCCTGCTGTTCGTAGGCGTAGGCTACCTGCAGCAGGAGCCCGTCTTCGAAAGGTCGGCCCGCCAGTTGCAGACCCACGGGCAGCTCCCGGCCGTCGACGGTGGCGAAGCCACATGGGACGGACAGGGCGGGCACGTTGGCCAGGTTGAAGACGCCGGTGAGGCTGCGCCGACCTGCCATCCGCTGCACGGCCTGCTCCTTGTTCTCCAAGCCGGCTTGGGTGGGGATGATGGGAGCAGGCTCGGAGGAGCTTGGGAGGGCCAGCACGTCGACCCTCTGCAGCAGGTCGAGGGTTGACTGCCGGATGAGGTCGCGCATCTTCTGGGCGCGGTAGTAGGTCTGGGCTGGGAGCAGGGCCCCGGTGAGGAAGTCGATCTGTACGTTGCGTTCGTAGTCATCCAAGCGGGTCCTGATCCAATCGTGGTGCAGTGACGCGCTCTCGACGGCCAGCACGGCGCGGGTGACGGCGGCGGCGCGGTCCATCAACGGGATACTCACTTCCTCGATGGATGCTCCCATCTCTCCCAGCGACGCGATAGCCGAGGACACAAGGGTCTTCACCTGCGGGTTGATATAGTCGGCCTCGATGGCGTCCCGAAGCACGCCGATGCGAAGGCCGCTGAGGTCGGTCTGCCCGAGCATGGCTGGGTAGTCGGGGACTGAAACTCGCGCAGAGTGGGGGTCGAGGGGATCGTGGCCCGCGATGGCGTGCAGGGTGAGGGCGCAGTCTTCCACGGTACGGGAGATGGGGCCAGCGATATCCATAGACCACGAAGCTCCCAGCATGCCGTAGCGGCTGACCAGGCCCCACGTGGGCCGGATGCCCACCAGACCGCAGTTGTTGGCTGGGTTGCGTATGGAGCCGCCGGTATCCTCGCCCAGGGACGTGGCACAGAGGAAGGCGGCGGTGGCAGCCCCGGAGCCGCTGCTGGAGGTACCAGGGTGACGGCCGAGGCCCCAAGGGTTGTGGGGTTGTCCGTACGGATGGTGCACGCTGTTGCCCGTGGCGAACTCGCTCATGTTGAG
>JAAXIE010000153.1 GCA_012270525.1 Dehalococcoidia bacterium
CTGTATAGCGCCGCCCCAAGCCATTGGCGATGGGGTGCCAGTTGTTCCCGCCGTCATCGCTCCGGTAGGGCCCTCGAGCGGTGCCGGTGTACACCGTGTGAGTGCTATGGGGGCTGAAGCAGATGGAATGGATGTCGTCGTCCATGCCGTGCAACTGCTCCCAGGTAGCACCTCCGTCCTTGGAGCGGACAATCCCCCCGACTTCTATCCCGGCGTATATCAGCTCTGAGTCGTGGGGGGCCAACTGCAAGTCGCGGACATGGGAGTAGCGCGTCTCGGAGTGGAAGAACCATTTCTCTGCTTCGGGGATCTGTTTGAAGCTGAGGCACTCCTGCCAGGTTAGGCTGCCGTCCTGGGAACGGTAGATGGCGGCAGGTTCTCCTCCCACGAGAACCGCGTCTGGACTGCGGGGCAGTACAACCACGCTGTGGGCGTAATCGCAGGGGTAGCTGTCGAGCTTTCGCCAAGTGTGGCCCCCGTCACCGGAGCGGTACATCCCCGACTCGTAAGCAGCAAGATAGGCTGTCTGCGGGTCGGTGGGGCTCACGGCCACCCGGGAGGCTGCGTGGGAAAGGGGCGTGACGGGTCCCTGGTGCCAAGTCTGTCCTCCGTCACTGCTGCCAAGGGCGCAAACGCCATCGTGCATGCCTGCATAGAGCCTTCGAATGCTGGCCATAACGTCACCGCCTGCGAAGTTATGGAAGTCTGTCAAGAACGATGATGGAAGTGGAAGGCATTATACAACGGCGCGGAAACGGAGATGTGCCGGTATCGCAGTGACATGCAGAGGTGAGGCTGATCAGGGCGCTTATGGGGTGGCTGGCACGAGTAGCTTGAGGCAGTTGGGAACGACCTCCACGGTGGCGGGGAGTTGGCACAATCTCTCACCGTCGGCCCACAGCCAGAGGGGCAGGGGTGAGCTGATCTCGAGCCGCTGGGTGGAGCGAAGTTCTACGGCAGGATGATTCACGTGGCCCCCGGAGAACACCCTGGTGATCATGCGTAGGACGTCGAGCCGGGGGGCGGAACGGACGAGGCAGAGGTCCAGTCGCCCGTCGCGAGGGTCGGCTGGGGGCACTATCATCATGCCGCCGCCGTAGTATGCGGTGTTGCCCGTGGCTGCGAGGAAGATGTCACCGGCGTACGCAAAGGAATCGCCCTTCAGTTCCACGGGCACGTCGCGGTACCGGACCAGTTTCACGAGAATAGCGAAGACATAGGCCGCCGTGCCCTTGAGGAATCGTGGCGGCTTGCCTTCAAATACGTATCCAGCCACTTCCGAGTCGAAGCCCAGGGTTGCTACCGTGGAGAAGTAGCGAGTTCCTATGCGGCCGAGGTCGATGGGGAGTGCGGTACCGTTGAGGATGACGTCGATTGCTGCTTGCCCGTCGCGCCGTGGAATGCCCAGGGCGATTGCAAGGTCGTTACAGCGACCTGTGGGGAGCAGCCCGAGGAGGGGACAAGGCTGGCCCTCGGAGGCTGCAAGGAGCCCGTTTATGACCTGGTGAACTGTGCCGTCGCCACCGCAGGCGATCACGCCATCGACGCCGCGGCTCGCTGCTTCGCGCGCCAGTGATTCGGCACCGGATGAGTCCGCGGTGTAGCACAGGTCCGCATCGTCGCCCCGTGTCTTCAACGCATCGTGGAGTTCTGGGGCCCATTGCAGGGCCTTTCTGCGGCCTGCCACAGGGTTGGCGATGATGCACCAGCGCACGGCTAGGTGACGTCGGCCATGAATATGGGCGGCCAGTGGAAGACGGTGACTTGGGGGTTGGGGCCCACGGTGTCCTTGGCCATCTCCAGGGCTTGGCGCAGGTTGGGGGCCGTGTCGTAGCCAAGGACCGAAGCCACTTCCGGGTCCCGTGCACCGGCCGCTATGACCCGTCCCACGTAGCTCTGGCCGTACCAGCCCCAGTACCAGGCATAGAAGGGATGCACACCATGGTAGGCGTGGTGGTTGCGGAACAGGTCGATGTAACGCGGGTCGGTGGCGAAGCGTTCTTCGTACTTGTGGCCCATTTCTGTGGAATCTCGGGTCTCCGTGAGCACTTGGTGGTAGAAATCATAGTAGGAGGGGTGATGCTGCATGTTGAACCGGTTTTCCATGGGATGAAGGAAGATGATGACTCCACCCTCGCGCACGAGGGGCTTCCCCCGGTGGAGGTTGAAGAGATAGCCCAGGGACTGGCAATGCACCAGCACCGGGTTCAGGACGGAGTTCACGTTGTAGGGCCCCAGATAGGGCAGACCGGCCACGAGAACATCGGCCTGCCCTGACACGGGAACTGCCTGCTGGTTGGCTACGTTGGCCAGGGTGTGCTGGTGCACGGCCTCGGTCTCCCCCGCGGCGATGCCGGTCATGCCGTACTCGGCCCGCAACGAGTGGAAGATGGTGCGGCGGGCAGAGAAGGGCAGGGTTGCCATCAGTCCACGGTTGGCGGCGAATATGGCGTGGTCCCAAGGGTGCCAGTCGAACTCCGAGACCTGCAGGTGTCGGAGCAGGCCGGGGAAGACGTGGGTGTTGAGGGTGGTCTCGATCTTGAAGACCTTCAGGTGTTCTTCCGCCAGCTTGCCCATACGCTCGCAGGATTGGTGCAGAGCCGAATTCGGCGGGTCCATGTATGAGCGGGAGTGGAGCAGGGTGTGAGCGTTGTGGTGGTGTCGCAGGCTGCGATAGCTGGTCAGGCCGGTGGTGATGGACTTGTGCCCGCCGTCCATGGAGACCAGATTGATATTGACGTAAATGAGCAGGTCGGACTCAGCGACGCGGCGGGACACTTCGACTTCTTCGGAATGGCGCGTGCTGCCGAGCACGACCAGGTTTTCGTGATCCTCGGCATCATGGTTGTAGAGGCGTTGCGGGTGGAAGGCCTTGAATACCCGCGGCCCGACCACGTGCCTGATCTCGCTGGGGGTCATGTGGCGGTGAACCCCCAGGGCCGCGATCAGGTGTATATCGTCGACTCCCGATGCGGCCAGCTTCTCAAGCACCTTCTCGATGATGCGACCGCGTATGTCGGGTCGCCGCATGGGTGGAAGGGGCAGGGAAAGGTCATCGAAGGCGATGGTCACCTTCATGCCAGGGCGCAAATGGGCGGGAAGTGGGTCCGAGCCTATGGGGTGCTCCAATGCCTGCTCGATCGCCCCATCCACGTCGCGGACTGGTGGCAGGGGGGGAGGCGGATAGACTATCCGGGTGCCCAGAGGAAGAGTTTCGTAGCGGAAGCTCTCCCCGTTATGGAAGAGGTAGCGACGGTGTGGGTCCTCGACGTAGGCTACCAGGTTCTCCTTGTCGATGCCGGGGCCGTGAGAGGGCGGGGGCGTGCTCATTCAGCAGTTCTCCAGGTCAAAGGCGGTCTTGATGGCTTGGTGACGTCCAGGGTGCATGGCGACAGCCAAGGCTTTGCGATAGCTGTGCAACGGGAAAGTGTGCCGGACCAGCCCGCCCAGTGTAGCTGCCATGTCCTTGCGTTGCAGCAAGCTCAAGGCGAGATGGAAGGTTGGGACCGCGGAACCCTCATGGGACTCCATCGCGTACGTATAGGACCCCCTGAGGTGCACCTCCTGGTACCAGAAGGGGGTCAGATCAACATGGCTTGGAGAGGGCATGCCGACCATCGTGACTTGGCCTTGGGACCGTGTCCAGCGTAGGGCGTCTCGCAGTGACGAGCCGGAACCGACGCAGTCGAAGGTTACGTCGAACCCACCGGTGACCACGGGTCTGCCGATGGGCAGGGAGTGCAGACTACTGGGGACCAACCGGTTCAACTGCTGGTATCCTTCCCGCCCCGTTGGTACCACCTCGTCGGCACCCAGGGTCAGGGCAACTTCCCTCTGGTAGCCATGCCGAGCCATGGCGACGATGCGCTTGGTTGCGGAGAGACTGCGCAGAGCAGCGATGGTGAGGAGACCCATGGTGCCGCAGCCGACCACCAAGGTTTGGGAGTCGGGGGATAGCTGGGAGATGAGGACGCTGTGTATGGCGCAACTCAAGGGTTCGGCCAGGACCGCAGAGCGATCGGGCAGGTCGTCTGGGATGGGGTGCGTTTGCAGGCGATGGGCCACCAGCGATGCACCCCATCCGCCGCCTGTGTCGCGGCAGAAGCCCGTCTGGACCCCGGCGGCGATGCAGCCCTCGGTGACGCGTTCGCAGTTGCCGTAGTGTCCCGAGGCGCAGGGCTGGCATGGGGGTTCGATCCTGCGAACGCGGCAGCCCAGGACCGGCTCCAGGCAGACTCGTTGGCCGACCTCAAGCCCTTCAACATCAGGCCCCGTTTCGGTGATGGTCCCGACCACCTCGTGGCCGGGTATAAAGGGGAAGGAGGTGAGAGCCGAGAGGTAGACGCTGGCGCGGGCACTGATGACACCCAGGTCGGAGCCGCAGATGCCGCTGAGAGAGGGACGCACCCGCAACCATTGGGGTCCCGGAAGGGATGGCTCGGGGATATTGGCCAATCGAATGAAGGAGCCGGGACCGGTGATCGCGCCGTTCACCAAGCCACCGATACCACGTACCCAAGCGTAGCGCAGGGGATTGTGCCTGAACTGCAAAGCTCGCATACGCTCTCGCTGGGTGCTTGCGCGTTAGTATGGGGAGACCCCCAGGGCGTGTCAAACTGTCCCGCGGTTTCAACCAGCCGCACTGGCGGGCATCTCTCCGTGCCAATGTACAAGCCGCCGCAGTTGCCGCCGTCCGTGGTTGGCGAGATATGGTGCTATACTCCCAATCATGGAGCCGTTACCGGTGCTCGTCTCATGGTCGTCGGGCAAGGACTCGGCTTGGGCCCTTCACACACTGCGTCAACAACCGGACCTCCATGAAGTGCGTGGCGTTTTTACCACGGTCACTTCAACCTTCGATCGAGTGTCAATTCATTCGACCCCTCTCTGGGTGTTAAGGCAACAGGCGGAGCGTCTGGGGCTTCCCCTCTACGAAATACCGATACCCTACCCTTGTCCCAACCAGGTCTACGAGAAGGCCATGAGGGCCTTCTTGGACCGCCTGCGAGGACTGTCTGAAGCCGCCTCGGCGCGTTCCCTAGCCTTCGGCGACCTGTTCTTGGAAGATATTCGCCGCTACCGGGAAGAGTCGCTTAGCGGGACCGGGTTCGAGCCGGTCTTCCCCATCTGGGGAGAGGACACGGAAGAGCTGGCGCATAGAATGATAGCGGCTGGCCTGCGGGCGGTCGTTACGGCGGTCAACCCGGCGATGCTGTCTACTGAACTTGTGGGCCGCTGGTTCGACGTCCGGTTCCTTGAGGAGCTGCCTATCGGTGTGGATCCCCTCGGTGAGAACGGAGAATTCCACACCTGTGTCCTGGATGGCCCAATGTTCTCAGCCCCCGTTCAGGCACGGCCGGGACGAGTGGTCCAGCGGGAAATCGTCGTAGATGACGATGGAGGCGATGCCTCTCCCAGCTACCCTGTGTATGCTTACGCAGACTTGGAACCGGCCTGATGCCAACCGGGCTTTCTTCGGCTTCTTGCGGTTGTCGCCGCTTTCGTAGCGCCGAATAACTCGCCCTCCTCCTTCCTCCGTTCCTCTGTTCTCCTCTTGGGAGCGGCCTGTCAGTCGCCTCGCCGTCGGGTCAAGCCGGTGCGACGCAACGGTTGACAAGGATATGGGGGTGGCAGCAACATAAGCCCCACGCAGGTAGGGGGCGCGGCTTGATTGAAGGTATATGGATATGGGCGGCTGCGGCGGTCGTGGGCTACCTCCTGGGGTCGTTGCCAACTGCATACCTGCTGGTGCGTCTCTTCACTCGCAAGAACGTCATGGACTGGGGCACGGGCAACGTGGGCACGCTCAACGTGCACCGCACCACCAGTTCCAAACTGCTCACGCTACTCACGCTCTTGGGGGACCTGAGCAAGGCATACGCTGCCATCGTGATCGGGTGGCTGCTGGCGAGACAGGCGGGTCTGGACCCGGGGTCGGCGCCCTGGCCATGGGCCACCGGGGGAGACCATATCGGGGCCACCATCGCTGGCATAGCCGCGATTCTCGGGCACAACTACTCGGTATTCCTGCGATTCAAGGGGGGCAAGGGGATCACCTGCTCCGCTTCCATGGGATTCTACTTCCACCCCTTCATCGTAGGGTTCTGGGTCCTTAGCTTCTTCTTGACCGTGGCGGTGAGCCGCTGGCTGGTACTGGGGCAGATGGTAGCGACGGCGGCAATGCCCATCTTTTGCTATTTCCTCTACCCGGAGGCTTCTATAGCCAGCTATTTCGTGGCGGCCCTGGTGTTGTGGCGCCATGCCCCACGCATCAAGTCCCTACTCGACGGGACTGAACCCAAGCTATACTATAAGGCGCAACAGTCATCCTAGACCGCGTTATCCTTCCATATCTTCGCTGCTTGGGTGGTCTTCAGATTTCCGACGACGTGAGCGGACCCTGTCCGGGGTGCGCGCTTCGAGTGTAGAGCGCATGTCATTTCCCAAGATCGTGGTTGTCGGTGGCGGCACCGGAAACCATACGACCCTAACAGGTCTCAAGCAGAAGGGCTGCGACCTGACTGCCGTGGTCAGCATGATGGACAACGGAGGCAGTTCGGGCAGGCTGCGGGACGAGTTGGGGCAGTTGCCGCCGGGAGACCTGCGCCAGTGCTTGGTGGCGCTCGCCGCCGATGACCGCTCCAGTGCGTTGATGCGCCAGCTTTTCACCTACCGTTTCAGCGCGGGCAACAGCTTGAGCGGCCACAACTTCGGCAATCTGTTCCTCACGGCCCTCACCGAGATCACTGGAAATACAGCCACCGCCATCGAAGAGGCCTCGCGCATCATGAACGTGCAGGGCACGGTGCTGCCGGTCACGCTGAGCAAGTCGACCCTCAAGGCGCGCCTTGTGGACGGCTCCACGCTGGTGGGGGAATCGTCGATCGACCAGCGCACGGATAACACCGAAGTGGCCATCGACTACGTCTACCTGGAGCCGACGGCCTATGCCCATCCGCCGGTCTTGGAAGCGATAGAAGCGGCTGATGCGATCGTGCTTGGCCCAGGGGACATATACACCAGCGTGGTGCCCAACCTCCTGGTGGAGGATGTGGCCGACGCGATACGGGAGAGCCGTGGCACCAAGATTTACGTCTGCAACATCATGACCAAGCGGGGGGAGTCGGACGGGTTCACTACATCGGACTTCGCCCGGTTGGTGCAGGAGTATCTCAAGACCAACCAGCCACTGGACTACATGGTGGTCAACGATGCCTCGTTCCCGGAGCGAACTCTGCACAAGTACACCAGCGACGGCCAATACCCGGTGTCCATCGATCTGGAGCAGACCAAGGCGCGAGCCAACCGCGTGGTGCGGACCCATCTGCTGGCGGCGGGGATCTACTTGCGGCATGACCCTCTGCTGCTGGCCGATACTATAATGTCCATCGTGACCAGGGAGCGGACCGGGCGTCCGGTGCTGGCAGCCGGAGAACGCTCCCCGTAGGGAGCATCCGCGGGAACTCCTGGGGTTCCAGCTACATGGGCCGGAGGGGCCGTGTGCGGCATCGTCGGGTACGTCGGTAACAGCGAGTCATGGCCGATTGTCTTTTCCGGTCTGCAACGCCTCGGCTACAGGGGCTATGACAGTGCTGGGATTGCCGTCATAGGGGCTGACGGGAGCCTGGAGATACGCAAGAGTGCGGGGAAGGTGCAGGAGTTGGAACCCCGGCAGGGTGAAACCCCGCCATCGGGCCGGGCCGCCATCGGCCACACCCGGTGGGCGACTCACGGAGTCCCAAACAGTCCCAATGCCCATCCCCATAGCGATTGTTACGGGAATATTGCACTGGTCCACAACGGGATCGTGGAGAACTACCTGGAGTTGAAGCTGAGGCTCAGTGCTTCGGGCCACCGGTTCACTTCTGATACGGACACCGAGGTCATCGTGCACCTCCTCGAAGAGGCCATGGCCCGTGGCCTGAGTTTCGAGTCTTCGCTGATGGAAGCGGGGTCCCAGTTGCAGGGGGCGAACGCCATAGGTGTGTTGCGTCGCGATGAACCCGACAAGCTGCTGGCTATGCGCTTGGGCTACGCGGGAGGCTTGGTGGCTGCCACCAGGGAGGGAGAGGCGATGTTCGCCAGCGACCTGCCCGCCTTAGTCCCGTTTTCATCAGAAGTATGCCCCCTGGATGATGGTGAGTTGGCCGTGGTTGCTCCGGGCAAAGTGGAAGTGGTGGGACGAAACGGCTGGACAGTGGTGAAGGAGCCGGTGAAGGTGCCCCCCGGATCGCTGTGGGTCGACAAGGGCGGCCACGACCATTTCATGTTGAAGGAGATACTGGAGCAGCCCCAGGCGGTCTCCAGCGCGTTGAGAGGGAGAGTCGATTTCGAGCGCGGTCGCATAACCCTGGACGACTTTCCGTTGACCGACGCGGATATTCGCGACCTGTCGCGGGTGGTCCTGGTGGGGTGCGGCACCAGCCTCAATGCAGGGATGCTGGGAGCGCACTTGATGGAGGAACTGGCGGGCATCCCGGCAACCGCGGAAAGCTCCTCCGAGTTGCGCTATCGCAACCCGGTCATCGACGACCGGACGCTGGTAGTCGGCATCGGACAGAGCGGGGAGACGGCTGACACTCTGGCGGCCATGGAGGACGTCAGGAGGCGGGGTGCGCGCCTGGTCACGGTCTGCAACGTGGAAGGAAGCATGGCGACAAGAACAGCCGAGGGCACCATGTACATGCGTTCCGGTGTGGAAGTGGGGGTGGCGAGCACCAAGACCTTCGTGGCGTCTGTGACCCTGCTGGGCCTGCTTGCAGGATACCTGGGGCAGAGAACCGGTAACGGGCCTGCGCCTGGCATATTGGAGCAGCTGGCCCGGGCTCCTGGGGTCATGGGCAGGGTGCTATCGCAACAGCACCGCCTGCGCGAGATGGCATGGCGGTATGCCCGTTACCACCACTTCCTCTACCTTGGGAGAGGGCTCGACTACCCCATCGCCGTGGAAGGGGCCCTGAAGCTCAAGGAGATCAGCTACATCCATGCCGAGGCATATCCCGCTGGCGAGATGAAGCATGGGCCCATCGCTCTCATCGACGAGCGGATGCCGGTGGTTGCGATTGCCACGGCGGGGCCTCTCTATGACAAGATGGTGGGCAATATCATGGAAGTGAAGGCTAGGGGTGGGTCAGTCATTGCCCTAGCCACCGAGGGCGATACGAACCTGGCAGGGCTGGTGGACGACATTATCTACCTGCCACAGTCCGAGGGTATCCTGTCACCCCTGCTGACCATCCTGCCGCTACAGCTATTCGCCTATCACATCGCGGTGCGTCGTGGCTGCGACGTGGACCAGCCCCGGAACCTGGCCAAG
>JAAXIE010000330.1 GCA_012270525.1 Dehalococcoidia bacterium
AGTCCTGAATTGCTGGCCTCGGCACTTTCCATCGCCCGGGGAGAGCATCGCATCGGCTGGCTGCTGTTCGCCCAGCCAGCAGGCAATACGCTGGAGAGCCAGTTCTTCGACCGGGTCAACAGTTGGCTTCTGTGGTCGGGACTGGGAACCGGCGGATTCGCGCTCATTCTGGCATTCTTTCTGGCGATGCGGATTACCGCCCCGGTGCGTCGCCTGACCAAAGCAGCAAACAACATGTCGGCGGGAGACTTGAAACAGAGGGTGGAGGTCTCGAACCGGGACGAGTTGGGGGAGTTGGCAGGGGCTTTCAATCATATGGCGGAGAGGCTGGAACTCACGGAGCAGCAGAGGCGGTTGATGGTGGCGGATATAGCCCACGAACTGCGCAACCCCCTGACCGTGATGCAGGGAAAACTGGAAGGGTTGATGGACGGCGTACTGCCGTTAGACCAAGAGCAGGTTGGAACCGTCTACGACCAGACTCTGCTGCTGTCAAGACTGGTGGATGACCTGCGGCTGCTATCCCTAGCCCAAGCGGGCCAATTGCACCTTGAGAAGGCTGAGGTGGACATGGGGGCATTGGCCAGCCGGGTGGTGGACGATTTCAGGCCCCTAGCCCAAGACAGGGGTGTGGCGTTCGATACGCAACTGGAAACGGGCACACTGCAGGTGCCCGTTGACTCGCAGCGGGTGAGCCAGGTGCTGGCGAACCTGCTCAGCAACGCGGTGCGTCATACCGGGGACAACAGCGTGGTCACGGTTGGAGTGGAGCGGGTGGATGGCACAGTGCGGGTGGCCGTCTCCGACAGAGGTCCCGGCATTCCCGCAGAAGACCTTCCCCATGTGTTCGAGCGGTTCTACCGCGTTGATCGCTCTCGCAGCCGTTCCGAGGGAGGGTCGGGTCTGGGTCTGGCCATCGCGAAGGAGGTGGTGGAGGCCCATGGGGGCCATATCTGGGCTGAGAGCAGCCAGGGAGAAGGGGCGGTGTTCACGTTCAGCCTGCCTCTCGATGGGGCTCGACCATATGAAGCCGATTCCAGACCGGCGCAGGTGGCGTCAGCATCGTGACAGGGCTGACGACGAGATAGATGGCCCGGATCGAACTGGTCGACAGTGAAGAACGGCTGGCTGAGGTAACGCGCGGTTTGTCGACGGCGTCCCAGGTCGCCGTCGATGTCGAGTCGAACGGGTTCTTCAGGTACCGGGAGCGGGTGTGCCTGGTGCAATTGGCTTCTGGGGATGAAGCCTTGGTGATCGACCCGCTTGCGATGGATGACCTCCAACCCCTCGGCGCGCTTCTGGCCAACCCTTCCGTGGAAAAGCTGTTTCATGCCGCTGGCAACGATATCAGGAGTCTGCATCGGGATTGGGGGTTCCGGGTGGCGAACCTGTTCGACACCAGCGTAGCTGCTGCCTTCGTCGGTTCCATCCAGTTGGGAATGCAAGCGGTGTTGAAGGAGCATGTTGAAGTGGAGTTGGCGAAGCCCAAGAACCTGCAACGCTCAGACTGGAGCTTGCGTCCGCTTGGTGAAGAGGCATTGGAATACGCTGCAGATGACGTGCTGCACCTCTCAAGGGCCAGGGACGTGCTGGTGGAGAAGCTCGATGGCCTGTCGCGACTGGAGTGGGTGAGGGAAGAGTGCGAGCGTCTGGAGGAGATTCGACATACCCCAGCGAACAGAGAGATGGCCTTTCTCTCGACCAGAGGCAGTCAGCAACTGGACGAGAAGGCGTTGGCTGTGCTGCGGAGGGTCTACGAGTTCCGGGACGAGGAAGCGCAACGTCTTGACCGCCCCCTCTTCAAGGTGTTCCCCGATTCGGCCCTGGTCCAGTTGGCATCGGACCCCCAAGCGGATCTCTCTAGCGTGAAGGGGCTTGGCCGGTATGCCCGCCCACCCGCCAGCCGTGGCTTGAGAGACGCCATCGGCCGGGGATTGGCGTCGGAGCCGTTCAAGCGACCGGAGCGAGAGCGTCCTGCCAATCCTTTGTCCCCGGAAGAGCGGAAGGAGGCCGATGCGAGGTTGCGGGCACTCAAGAGTTGGCGCAGCCAATTGGGCGAGGACTTGAAGCTGAACCCTGGTCTGCTCTGGCCTGCAGCCAGCCTGGAACGCTTGGCACGGCACCCGGAGAGTCTGGATGCGGAACTGGCTGGCGCAGAGGTGAGGCACTGGCAGGGACGGGAGTTCGGTTCCCCGCTGCGAGCCCTGCTGAGAGCGCTGGGCTAGGGCAGGATCGACCCGGTTGCCAGTGCCTGCCTCAAGACCGTTGGATGTTCAGGCCGTCCATTCCCTCAGGGGTGACATGCTCCGTTGTGGTGGCTGCTGGGAGGCACATCGAGCACCGGGTTGGTGTCGAAGAAACCGGTGGGCTTCAGGTGGAACCCACAGTAGGCCACGGGGGAGATGGGCCAGTCTTCGGGGCGTGGCACATGGTGATAGCCGACGGTGTACCAGAGGACGACGTCGGTGTCCTGCACGCTGCGGTCGTTCCTGGTGTATTCGGGGAGTCCGGCACCACCCGGGTGCTGGTTGGGATATTTTCCGGTGGCGGTCATCTCGTCAGGGTTGTAGGGAGTGACCCACAGGTGCTTGGTCATGAAGCC
>JAAXIE010000132.1 GCA_012270525.1 Dehalococcoidia bacterium
GTGGAGGTATCGACCTCGCCTCTGCTGGGGGAGCATAACTCCGAGGTGTACGCCGAGATGTTCGGGTACAACGAGGGGGACCTGGCCAAGCTGAAGGAAGAGAAGGTCATCTAACCGGGAAGGAGTCCCGGTGGAGGGTGTGGGCTGGCGTTGCGTTGCCGTGGTGCGCTAGCCCCGCTCGTTCTGGCAGCCCTGATCGTGGCGTCGGCCCTTCTACCGACGGCATGTGAGGGGCGGCTGGCACCAGACGGCCAACTTGAGACACACGCTCCGACCAGCGGGAATGGTACGCCCCGGGTTACGTCCACACCGACCGAAACAGTTGCCCCGGAGGGGTACCACCTGGAATTGGTAATCGACCCGCCGGGAGCGGGTTTCGTTGCTGCGATTCCGCCCTTCAGCCCGTATGCGCCGGGAACCAGCGTAACCCTAGCCATCATTCCTCCGAGGGTACCGCCGTATGTGTTCAGCCACTGGACGGGGGACGGCTCGGGGACGGAACGGGCGGTGCATGTGGTGATGGATGGTCCCAAGAGGGTGGTGGCCCGCTTCTTCAACCCCTATATCACGCCACCGCCTTCGGCTGAGGAGTAATGCGGTGAGAATGGGAGACTGTCGAAACGTGATGCGGAAGTTCCTGCTCCTGTGGTTGGGTTTGATCAGCAGCCTCGCGGTTGGTCTTGCTGCCTGTTCGACTCAGGCGGAAGCGCCACGGCCCGACTACCTGGCTGCCGTCCTTTCGCAAGACCTGAGCGTCGGGCCGCAGCGTCTCACTTTCCTGGTGTTGGACCCGGAGCGGGAGCAGATGCAGGTGCCGGAAGCGGAGGTCACGACCTATTTCCTTGGGGGAGACCGGGATGCTGAAGGGGAACGACGGGAAACGGCGATGGCGTTATTCCGCTCTTGGCCCGTGGGCGATACGGGGCTGTACAGTGCCCGCTTCGACTTCGCCGATGCGGGGATCTGGCGGGTTGAGGTGAACATCACACTTCCGGAGCAGGCCCCGCGTACCGTGACGGGTTTCTTCCGTGTGAGCGAGCGGAGTTTCACGCCCGTCATTGGCTCCGATGCGCCCCGCAGCGACACCAAGACGGTATCGGACGTGGCCTCGCTGCAGGAAATCACGTCCTCTCCCGATCCGGACCCTGCTCTTTACCAAGTCTCAGTGGCCGAGGCAGTGACTTCGGGCAAGGCGACGGTCATTGCCTTCTCGACGCCTGCGTTCTGTTCAACGGCCACCTGCGGGCCGCAGTTGCAGGTTGTACGGGAGCTTCAGGGCAGTTACGGCGAGCGGGTCAATTTCATCCATGTGGAGATATACGACAACCCCCACGAAATCAAGGGCAACCTGCAAAATGCGACCCGCGCTGAGGCCGTGTATGAATGGGGGCTTCCCAACGAACCGTGGACATTCGTCGTAGATGGCGACGGCAAAGTCGCCGACAAGTTCGAGGCCTATACCACCCGCGAGGAGTTGGAGGAGTCGCTGTTGAGGGTGATTGGGTAGGGTTGACGGGCTGTGGGTCGCTGGCACATCGCCTTGCTGCAGGGTCCACCGGGCGGGGGTAGGGCTGGCGATTGGAGGCCTGGCGGAGAGGGTTGTGTCCGACTAGGCGAGGACGGAGTAGCGATAGCTGGAGCGGACGAGGTCTCCTTCGGGGAAGCGGGAGGCTCTCAGCGGGGTTATGTCGATGGCGCTAGCGTGGCCTTCGGTGACGAGTTCGGACATGACGACGCCTATCATTGGGGCCAGCTTGAAGCCGTGGCCGCTGAATCCTACGGCGCAATAGGCACCCTCGGTGCCCGCGAGGCGGTCCAGGACGGGGTGCCAGTCGGGGGTGACGGTGAACAGGCCAGCCCAGCCACCACGAAAATATCCCTGACCCAGGGCGGGCATACGGCGGGAGGCGCGCTCGAAGGCCTCGGCGGCTGGTTGCAGGTCGACGGCCGGATTGAAGCTGTCGCGGTCTACGATTTCGTCCTCGCCCACCCCGATGAGGGTGAACTGGTCGCCGTCGGGCCGGAAGGAGGCCTTGGTGGCGATATCGGCAACCGCGGGATGCTGGGGCAGGATGTCCCACGGCCTCTGTATCTGCACAACCTGATGGCGGACCGGCTCCAAGGGTATGTCGAACCCCAGAGGACCGAGGAGAGGAGGGGCCCATGGCCCAGCCGCCACCACGACGGTGCCGGTGGACACGGTGCCCTGGTTGGTGACGACGCCCGTGACCCGGCCATTTTCGACCTCGATGGAGAGGGCTTCCAGCTGCATCTGGATAGTGGCACCCAACTCGCGTGCGGAGCGGGCGTAGGTGGTGGTGACGGCGTAGGGGTCGGCGTAGCCGGAGCGGGGTTCGTAGGCTACGGCAACGACGTTGTTCACATCCAGCATGGGGGCAATGGTCGCGGCTTCTTCCAAGCTGACGAGGTACGTATCGATGCCCACGGTGCGGTTGAGAGCGACGTTGGACTCCATTGCCTGCCGATCTTCCTCGCCAACCATCACGAAGTAGCCGGTCTCGACGAAGCCTGAAGGGCCACCCAGCCTCTGGGGAAAGTCACGGTAGATTTGGAGGCTCTCCCATGCCATGGAGGCGGTGAAGGGGTTGGAGTAGTGGGTACGGCAGATGGCTTGGGAGCGTCCCGTGGAGCCTGATCCCAACACATTGCGCTCGAGCAGGAGGGTGTTGGTCACACCGCGGGCGGCGAGGTTGTAGAGGATGCTACACCCCATTACGCCGCCCCCGACGACCACAACATCGGCTGTCTGCTTCATCACGTTTCAGGCCCTCATCTCTTTGCGGTGCTAGGGGCGGTGCTAGAGGCCGATGGC
>JAAXIE010000239.1 GCA_012270525.1 Dehalococcoidia bacterium
GGCGAAGAGTTCCAAGCCGATGTTGACGACCCGGAGCTCCGAACTCAGTATCCTCTTGGTCTCAGACATCATCAGCTCCAAGGCAGGCCGGATAAGTCGCGCTGAGTCAACGCCGAGGTTATCCGGGCCGCCAATGCGTTGGAGCGCGCGACCACTGCCCCCGCAGCGTTCAAACGCTCTTCCTGGCGTGCAATGTCCTGCGGATCGGCGTCGGTACCGCACAGCGAGAGCACGCATGCGAGTTCTCCGCCAGCCTTCTGGGCAATGCCTCGGGCTTCCTCGATGGCTGTAGCGAGCTCCGACGCTGGATCAGGGTGGGACCCATAACCAAGCACCACGTCCATCAACACAACCCCGACAGTTGGGTCAGTGGCTTCCTCCAACAGCCTCCGGCAGCGTGGTCGGAAGTCTATCATGGGGTGAGGGCGTCCTGAAGTGTATCGGTCGTCTCCGAGATCAACCAGGGTATGATCTCGACTGGCATCGGGGTCGGGCAGGTTCAGAACCCCGTCCAAAGCCACGTTGGAGTGGAGTTCCAGTCCATCCTGTTGCAACAGCCAGAGGGCTTCATAGCACAGCGTTCCCCCGGAGAAGAACCCCCGCACTTGGGAGGCACCGGAGGACATGCCGACCAAGTGATCCTCCAAGCGCGAACGAACTCCCGGCGGGACGGTAGCCCATCCGGGAATGCGCGCGTCACCCGTTATGTTCAGTACTCGACTGGTTGCGGCTTCCAAGGTCGGTTCTACGTAGACGTTCGGGCCGTGGGCCTCTGCTTGTGCCCCGAGAAAAGCCAGCACGCACGGCTTCACGGTGTCGCGGACGACCCGCATCAGGCGGTCAGTCGTCTCCCGGCCGGGCGGCTTCGATATCAGGACCACCACCTCGGTGGACTCGTCTTCCTGCAGCAGGCGGAAGCACTCCAGCATCATACGGCCAGAGACGGCATCGGACATATCCCTTCCACCCACGCCCAAGGCTTGAGAGACCCCTTGGCCGGAGGCTGCCAACAAGCATGTGACCTGCTGCAGGCCCGTACCCGACGCCGATACCAACCCGATCCCGCCCCGGGGAACAGCGTTGGCGAAACCAAGAGGCACGCCTTGAAGTATGGCGGTGCCACAGTCGGGACCCAGCATGAGTAGGCCCGCCCTCAGGGCATATTCCTTCAGCGATACCTCGTCTGCGACGGGCACGTTGTCGCTGAAGAGCAGCACGTTCAAGCCACGGTCCAGGGCACGGCGGGCCTCGGCAGCCGCGTATTCCCCGGGCAGGGATATGAGGGCCAGGTTTGCCCCAGGCAGGGCTTGGATTGCACCCTCCAGTGAGCGCGGGCGGTAATCGTCAGCATCTCCGACGCCCTGGGCTGGGCCCGCCAGCAGGGCCTCAGCCTTGGCCAGTGCCTCGGCTTCCCTCTGCGGGGTGTCCAGTTCGATGGCCACTACCAGGTCGTTGGGGGTAGCGGCCTCGCCTGCTGCGGACAGCAAACCCACCCCCCGCAGGAGTTCCCTGTTGTTGGGGGTACCCATCATGGCAGTCGCCTGCACCACTCCAGGCACCGACTCCAGTTCCTGCGACAGACGCATCAGCACCACCGAGTCCCGGTAGGTGTTGCGTAACACGTGATTGCAGACGGTCATGGCTTCAAACGATGCGCAAGATGCAGCCCCAGCAGGATACCCACGAGCGTGTCCCAGCCCGAGGTGTGTCCCACCGCGGTGAGTGTGCGGGCTTTCCTCAACACCTCGCTCGTTGAGGAGCCTTCGCACAGGGCATTGATGAGACCATGGCTGGCTTCGCTGCCGAGGCCCAGGGCCGCTTGGCCCAGCATGGAAGCACTGATTGCCCCGGTCGCGGTAGACGCATGGGCGACTACGGCCCGTCCAAGGAGGCTGGACGCAGCAGATTTGGCGGCATGGAATGTCAGGAGCAGCCCCACGAGCAGGTCATCCCCCGAAGGTGTCAGACCGGGGCCGAGGCCGAGCAGGCGAAGCACGTTCTCACCGACGTCGATGGCATCCCCGCTGAGGAGCCCATGCGCCAGTCCTGCTATGGCCTGGCCAGCCGTGCGGCTGTCCGGGCCTGCATCACACGGTGCATAGAATCGCCCGGACGCCAGTTCTAGGGTGCCCCGCAATAGGCCACCCAAGCCTTGGGAGGGTGCTTGGGGACTGACGGTCAGGGCCAAGTCGCGTGCTCGCTGGATGGTCGATTCGTCAACGACGCTGCTGGGGAGTGGTGGCCTCCATACTGATGCGCCTGCCAGTTCCAGAGCCAGCGGGCCAACGAGCAACCGAGAGTCCCCCAGCATGCAAGGCAGCCCGTCCATTACACCCATATCCTGCCGATTCGCCTCTGCGGGCAGCCGGACAGATACCGTGAGCGGGCCACGTCCGAGGTCCTCGTCCGCCAGACACAGAGTCTCCCCTCCCCGCGTCTGCACATAGCAGGAGCGTCGGAAGATGGCGCAGATGTGGCCCACAAACCCCGTGCCTTGCAGGTAAGGGGACGCTGAGACGCCGATGCAGGTCGCCGACACGACGGCACTGGCAATGGTATCGGGAGCGGTCGCCATCAAGGCTACCCCAAGTCCAGGG
>JAAXIE010000031.1 GCA_012270525.1 Dehalococcoidia bacterium
CTACCCGCCACCAATGTCTCCTCTCGGCAACAGCACTCATTCTTCCAATACTGAACGGAACAACCATGGACAGATTAGGAGAAACATGGCATCGAAGATACCAAGCAGAGGGTACCAGCCCCCTGCGGAGAGGATGCCCTCACCCCTGATGGCCGATGTGGTTGTTTCCACCGCCGCTATAAGTACGGGGGCCACTATGGGGAAGAAGAGGGTGGGAAGCATGATTTCCCGCGACCGCGTCTGGACAGCGATGGCGGCGAAAAGGGTGCCGACGGCGGCGAAACCCACGGTGACCAGCAATACGCTCAGAGCCAAAGCGGGCGTGAACCCAGCGAACTCGAACATGACCCCGTACACGGGCAGCAGCACCGCCTGCACTGCCAGCATGAAAACAAGGATTCCCAAGAATTTGCCGAAGAACAGCACGTCCCCGCTGACAGGGCATAGCAAGAGGCCTTCCAAGCTCCCTCTTTCCTTCTCACCAGCGAAGGCGCGGTTCATGGCAAGCACTCCGGCGAAGGCAAACGACACCCAGAGGACGCCGGGGGCGACACGGGGAGCCAAGGCTGGCGTTATGTCGAGGGCGAAGTTGAATACTGCCAGCAACACAACGCCGAACAGCACGACCGAGAGAACCACGTCCTTGGTACGGGCTTCCAGCAGAATATCCTTGGCGGCCAGGGTAAGAACGGGCTGGAGAGCTGTGGTCACCACGCAACTCCCAGGGCTTCGTGGTAGACGCGGCTGAAATTGGCCGGATCCAGGTGCTGCGTTGCTCCATCGAATACGACGGCACCGCCAGACAGCACCGCCACCCGGTCGGCCCACTCAAAGCCACGCTGGATGTCGTGGGTGGTCATCAGCACGCTGCCCCCGTTAGCAGTCCACTGCCGCACCAAGCTCCCCAAGAGATCCACGCCCTCGGTATCCAAGCCCGATTCCGGTTCGTCCAGTAGCAGGAGACTGGGACGGTGCAGGATAGCCCGGGCTATAGAGAGGCGCTTCTGCTGGCCATTGGAGAGATTGCGTACCCGCTGCTGCGCTCTTTGCTCCATCTTCACGGCGTTCAGGACCTCGTCGATGCGCTGCCGGGTGTCTTGCAGCCCGTACATCCTGCCGTAGAAACGCAGGTTCTCCATGCCGGTCATGTCCTCGTACAGCATGTGCCGATGGGACACCAACCCGATATGGCGAGAGGCCTCTGCGGTGTGGGAGCGGACATCGTATCCGGCCACGGATACTGTTCCAGCATCGGCCCTGGCTTGCGTGGATATGACCTTCAGGAGGGTGGTCTTGCCAGCACCGTTGCCTCCAAAGAGGACGAGGCATTCACTCCAACCGACGCTGAGGTCAAGATGCCACAGGACAGGGTGGCGGCCGTATCCCTTGCGCAGGCCCCGCACAAGCAAGGCCGGGGCCACACCAGTCAGAATTCCGTTGGTCCCACCTACCTCCAGACTCCGGGAGGGCAGGTCTTGGGTCGAATTCGCCTTGGTTAGTCCCATGATTGGCAGCATGCTAGTCCTGGGAAGGATGATAGTGAAGTTGTGAAAGATTTCGCAAGCACGAACGGGGACTTCGCACGGCGGACATCAATCTGGGCATCCCAGACCCAAGTCTCTCGTTTGACACCTCTTCGTGGCAGGCATAGGATTGCGCGTGCGTCTGCGGCCTCTGACAGGGTTCCTGCATGACAATCAGGCTGGGTAGTTTGGCGAGGGGGAGGTAGAGTGCTCCGAAAGAGTCCCGAAAGCATCAAGACTGCTCCCGGCGATGACACCGGGCGTGTCCCTCCGGGGCAGTTCGTAACGGAAAAGTTTCCCGTGTTGACCTATGGGCCCACTCCAAAGGTGGAACTGGGAACGTGGCAACTGCGTCTTTTCGGTGAGGTGGAACGGGAGGTCGCGCTGGCCTGGGAGGCCTTTCAGCAACTGCCTTGGAGCAAGACCGACGGTGACTTCCATTGCGTGACCCAGTGGAGCGCGCTAGACAATAGTTGGGAAGGGGTGGCCTTCGCCGAGGTTGCCAAGCTGGCGGCACCAAGCACGACGGCCAAGCACGTCATGGCCCACTGCTACGGTGGCTACACTACCAACGTATCGTTGGAATTGCTGATGCAACCAGGTTGCATGCTGGCACACAAACACAACGGTGAGGAGTTATCCCCTGACCATGGTTGGCCCGTGAGGCTTCTGGTCCCGATGAGGTACGGCTGGAAGAGCGCGAAGTGGCTGAACGGTCTGGAGTTCATGACCCAAGACCGCCCAGGCTTCTGGGAAGAACGCGGGTACCACAACGAGGGTGACCCCTGGAAGCAAGAACGCTTCTGGCCCGAACTCACCGGTTAGTTGCCCCAGCCGCGGCCTTGGTGCGACGACGGGGCTGGGCGTGGGCTGCTCTCTTTACCGGCAAGCCCGACCGCCCAGGTGCCACATTCTCCTCGATATCCTTCAGGAGCCCGCATTGCAAGCAACTGATGTAACGTCCGTGGATGTCCCGGGTCAGCGAGAGGTCGCCACCACATCTGGGACACCCTTTCAGGAATAGGGCTGGCTTCTCCAAGTTCCGGTTCATCACCCAACTCCAAAACTATTATCCAAGGGGTATTATGTGACTTGACACGCATAATGTCAAGTATTAGGATGACAACCGGAGGAACTGAGAGCATTGGAACGAAAACGACGAACGGCACAAAGTACTGACACCGGCGACGCCGTCCCTCCACGGACCCGTGGGAGAGCGGAACAGCCCCTTCCTCCGCGGGTACGCATCAGGCCCGACCAGGTTTCCATCGCCAAGCGAGACCAAGCGGGGGTGGTGCCCGACAAGGCCAAAGGCCCATCGCCGAGCTCCGACGCCAATTCGCGGGGCACGGAAGGGGTGTACGTCATAAGCGTGGCGGCCCGCTTGCTGGAGATGCATCCTCAGACTCTCCGGAAGTACGAGCGATTGGGCTTGGTGCAACCTGCAAGGACTATCGGAATGTTGCGTCTCTACTCCGATGAAGACCTCTACCAGCTGCGGTTGATCCGCCACATGGAAGAGAGCTTGGGCCTGAATCTGGCCGGGGTAGAGTGGGCACTTACCCTGGTCAGCCAACTGCTGGAAATGCATCGCAGGCTAGCCCGCTTGGAGGAAGCGGAGCGGGTCCGACGGGTCATTCAGCAGGAGATGGAGCGTCTCTTCTCCGCAATCAACCTACCACTGGATGAACCACCCACCACCCGGGACGGGAATGATGAGTGAGACCCCTGAAACTGGCGACACCCAGCTTTCCAACGAGGACCAGGACTTCATAGCTGAAGTCACCAGGACCCTTCAGGAATCCCCGTCCGAACCCGATGCTCCCAACCCAGACTCCCAGTTGGACGAGATGCGGGCAGCGCTGCAGCGGGTCCAAGCGGACTTCGTCAACTACAAGCGCCGGTCTGAACAAGACAGAGAGGAGATGGTGCGCCATCTCAACGCTGGCCTCATAACGCGTCTCCTGCCTGTGCTAGACGATTTGGGGATGGCCTTGGACCACATGCCGGAGGGAGCGGAGGGCAAGGCTTGGGCCGACGGAGTGGGCCTCATCAGCCGCAAGCTCCACACCATACTGGAATCGGAAGGCACGTCCATTTTCACGCCTCTTGGGGAGCAGTTTGACCCGTCGCAACACGAGGCCCTCGCGTTCCAGGAGACCGCGTCGGAGCCGGACGAGTCGATAGTTTCAGTGGTGAGACCCGGTTACACCCTCAACGGGCGCGTGCTGAGGCCGGCCCAGGTGATAGTAGCCCGCAACCCGGACT
>JAAXIE010000202.1 GCA_012270525.1 Dehalococcoidia bacterium
GTGCAGGCCCTCCTTAGGAGGGCCTTTCTCATTCCAACGCTTCTTAAGGTCGGTGAAGGTGAGTAATCTGAGCTAAGGCGTGCGTTGCCCTAAGGAATGCCTATGGACTGCCGTAACAGACTTGACTTGTGGCACAGTGACGGTTATATTAGCGTTAGCTAGGTCAAAGTTTTAGGGTTGAGGGCGTTAGGCATGGCGCTACAACATGTAACCGAGCTCCACGGTGGAGAAGGCAAGGTTGGCTCTAAGGGCTCTCCGCCTTATATGCCGTATCTCACGTTTAAGAATTTCCTGCAGTGGCTTGATGCCGAAGGGGTACCCTTGAGGTTTGATCGCACCGCATGGGAAAGGAAATACAGCGGAAGCACCGGCTCCCAATTGCTGACTGGTCTGCGTTTTCTTGGGCTCCTTGATGGCGAACGCCCAACTCCAGCATTGGAGAGCATTGTAGAAGCGACGGGAGATGATAGGAGCGAACTGCTCAGGGCCCGCATCGTGGACGCTTACTCCCCAGAGGTCAACTTCTCTGAGTTGCCGCGAGCCACAACTGGGATGCTGGACGAATGGATGCGGTCATATGGCATAGAGGGAGATACCGCGAGGAAAGCGGCATCGTTTTTTGTCAACGCCTCCAAGGACTTGGGTATACCTGTCTCTATGGCACTCAGGAAATTGGCACGGAATAGGCCCCAAGGGACTCAGAAGCGGACTGCGCCCAAAGACCGCGGTGGACCCAAGGAGCAGCAACCTGCGCGAGCTACACAAGCCCCGGTTCAGATAGCTAACCAGTCTCCCGCAGCGAGTCTCGATACCGCCGCAGCGCAGGAGAGCCTCATGTTGTGGGGCCTATTCAAACGCCTCCCGGCACCCGGGAGCGACTTCAGCCGTTCTGACCGAGAGACTTGGCTGGAAGCTGCTAAGACTCTCTTCAACCTCGAATACAAAGACGGGGAGGAAGAGTGAGTTCCTCCCCGTCTCATGAAAGGAGGTGATAAGCCATGCGACTGGTCACACTCCCCACCTTTGGGTGGCTGGCCGTACTGTTGTCATAGCTTGCTGCTTTTGCTGACATTATACACCAAAGAGCATTGGCTCGGCGCTTAGTCGTCGGTGCAACGCGGTGCACCGGCTGAGGCTTCATGTGCTCCAGAGTTGCCCTCTCACTCTTCGGGGAATTGGGGAATGACGTCGCGGGCGAATTTCTCCATAGTGGCAACTAGGGTGTCGATGGTCTCGTGGTGCAGGTCGGGGAGGCTGTAGAAGGTGTCCATGACGAGGTGATGGACGCCCAGTTCCTGGAAGCGGCCCACTGATTCGACGATCCGGGGTGCTGTGTCCACCAGTGGCCATGTTTCGGGCATGCCGTGAGAGGGCATGGTGGCTTCCATGTGCCTGCCGGGAGTCTCGTCCATCACCTTCATCGGGTGCCGGGCTGCCAGCTTGATGCTGCTGGGATCACGACCTGCCCTCTCGGCCATCTCCCGCAGCCGGGGGATGCTCTCTTCCAGCAATCGAAAGCTGGGGCGGGTCGGTCCCCAAGCATCGCCCAACTCGGCGGCCCGTCGCAGGGAGCGGCGACTGCCGCCGCCGACCCAGATGGGCGGGTGGGGTTTCTGGAAGGGCGGCGGGTAGGACTGGATGCCCGAAAAGTCGAAGAACTTGCCCTCGAAGTTCACCGGGTCCACCGTCCAGGCATGTCGAAGGGCCTCTATCGCCTCGTCGGTGATGGCTCCCCGGTCATCCCACGATGCGTTGAGGCATTCGAACTCTCGCTTTGCCACGCCGACACCCACGCCCAGAATGAGCCGCCCCTTGGAAAGCTGGTCGACTGTGGCGGCGACCTGGGCGGTGTGCAGAGGATGGCGCAGGGGCATGATGACGATGCTGGTTCCCAGTTGCACCCGCTTGGTGATGGAGGCGACGTAGCCCAGGACGCTGAACATATCGTAGTAGCCCCTGCCGAACCGCTCCACCATGTCGTCGGGCACAACCACGTGGTCGCTGACCCACACCGAGTGGAAACCCATGGACTCGGCTTCCTGGGCGATGCGGATAATGCCATCAGGGTCGGCCACATGGCGGTAGTGGGGCAGCATCACTCCGAACTTCACCGCGACACCTCCAAATCTCGTCGTGTGGTCATCGTCAGTCCTTGGTGGCGGTCGCACCCCGCGATTCCCTCGCCGCTCGCAGGGGGAAGGCCAGGATGGGGGCGAGGCGAGACCGCTCCAGTACTCCCGCGGTAACCCAATGCATTACCGGGACAGGCCCAAGGAAATACTCCAGTCTTGGCCCGGCCACTGCTGACCATCCAGTAGCCACCAGTGCGAGCCCAACGGCCGCAACCAAGCCTGCCGCTAAAAGTAGAAGGCTCGCAAAGGGCATTTGCAGGGCAGCCAGTACGGCACCCGCCGTGCCGATGATCGCTCCCACGGCTATCACGCTTCGCAGGATGTGCTGCGATCGCTCGATGGAGTCCAGTTCTTCGAGGGTGTAGCTGTTGAGGCCGATGGACGTGGCGATGAGGAAGCTCATGATAAAGCCATAGATCCCCGCCAAGCCACTGAGGGTGAGGACCAACGCTCGCCCGCCGATGGGAAACCGACGGGCTAGGTGGCGGTCCATCCGCCGTCGACTATCAGGTGATGGCCCGTAGTGGCACTGGCCGACGGGCTCGCCAGGTAGATGCAGGCACCCACGAGTTCTTCCGGTTGCATCCTGCGTCCCAGGGGCATGTGCGCTTCCAAGTCCCTGGCCAGCTCCTCTTCGGTGCGTGTGTCCGTCTCCAGCAGACCGGGCGTCACCGTGGGACCCGGCCCGATGGCGTTGACCGTGATGCCCAGTGGCGTCCACTCCAAGGCGAGAACCTTGGTCAGGTTGATCACTCCGCCCTTGCTGGCGCAGTAGGCGGAGCGGTTGGGTGCTGCGACCGTCCCCAGCTGGGATGCGATGTTGATGATGCGTCCGCTACCGCGTGCTGCCATGTGCTTCGCGGCGGCTTGGGCGCAGAAGAAGAGGCCCTTGAGGTTGGTGTCCACCACCCGGTCCCAGTCGTCTTCAGTGACCTCCAAGGCGGGACGGCGCACCCGCACCCCGGCGTTGTTCACGAGGATGTCGAGGCCATGGAAGTTGTGCACCAACTGGTCGATGGACTGGCGCATGGCAGGCACGTTGAGCACGTCGACCTCGTAGACGCTGCTGCGCCGACCAATCGCTTCGATTTCGGCTTGAACGCCCTGGGCTTCCTCCAGCCGTGGGGCCATGTCGGAGACAGCGACGTCGGCCCCGGCTTCGGCCAAGCCCAAGGCGAGGGAGCGACCGATTCCCCGCGCCGAACCGGTGACCAAGGCGGTCTTGCCTTCCAAGCTCAGCCCCGAATATGCCATGGCTGGTCTCCTAGTATGTGTGGCTGTCATTATATCAACATAGCTTTGGGCCTGGAGAGCGGACGGGGCGTTGTATAATGCGCCCGCGCGCTGACCAGGAAGGATGCTCGATGACACAGCCCGACTTCTCTCCGCTGGAACGTCTCGATATATCTCAGAATTCCTTCTATCCCCGGCGCAACTGGACTCCCACTCCCGCGGGGGCGGAAGACCACCACGTGCAGATTGAGAGCGGCATAAGCCTTTCCTGCCGGTTCTTTCCCCATGACGTCGAACAGCCGACCATCCTGTTCTTCTATGGGAACGGCGAGACGGCGGCCGACTACGATAACATCGCTCCCGTTTACAACCAGATAGGCCTGAACTTCTTCGTGGCCGACTATCGTGGCTACGGGCAGAGCGACGGCTTCCCCTCCTTCTGCACAATGCAGTCGGACGCGCACCAAGTGCTGCGTTACCTTCAAAGTCACTTGAAGGCATCGGGCTATTCTCCTGACGTATTCGTTATGGGACGTTCGATGGGGAGGCATCCAGCCTTCGAGTTGGCCAGCAGCGAGGCTGGCTCAGTGGGTGGGCTGATCGTGGAGAGCGGGCGGCCCACCCTTGGCCAGTTTGTTCATGGGTTGGATGAGGCTACCGCTGATGCCTTGGAAGAGGCCTATCGCCGGATGGTCTTCGGGGTGACCCTGCCGGTGCTGGTGATCCACGGCGAGGTCGACACGCTGGCCCCGCTGCATCAGGCTGTTGAGATGTTCCATGCCTTCCCCTCGCCGTCGAAGCGGCTGCTGACCATCCCACGGGCGGGACATAACGACCTGCTGTTCGTGGGTATCAACGAGTATTTCGGGGCAATCCATGAGTTCGTGACCAACAACAGGTTGACCAGGACCTGAAGCCATCCACAGGTGAGGAAACGATGCCACTGGAAGGGAAAACAGCCCTCATAACCGGCTCCGGTCGCAACATCGGCCGGGCCACCGCCCTCGCCCTGGCAGCGGAAGGCGTGAACATCGTGGTGAATGCCCGCGCCAATCAGGCCGAGGTGGACTCCGTGGCTGGAGAGGTGCGGGCCCTGGGAGTGCATGCCCTGCCTGTGCTAGCCGATGTGGCCGACAGGGCGGCGGTCGATTCCATGGTGTCCCAAGCCATGGAGGAGTTCGGTGGCATCGACATCCTGATCAGCAACGTGGCCATCCGTCCGCACCGTCCCTTCCTGGAAGTCAGTGACGATGAGTGGGTACGCATACGCAGCGTGATTCTGGATGGGGCCATCTATTGCAGCCAAGCTGCCATCCCTTCGATGGTGGAGCGTGGATGGGGAAGGGTCATCTACATGACCGGCTCCGGCACGTACCGCGGAGGGGGGAACCGGGCCCATGTATCGGCCGCAAAGATGGGACTGGCAGGTCTGGCGCGGTCCCTGGCCTTGGAGATGGCCCCTCACAACATAACGGTGAACGTCATCTCGCCGGGTACCATCGATACCGTTCATGACGCTTCCTGGTATCCGGAAGGGGTTCCGGAGTCGCGGGCCCACTGGGAGGTGCCCTTGGGGCGGGCCGGATCCCCCGACGACATCGCTGGTGCCTGTCGCTACCTGGTCTCCGATGCTGGGGCTTATGTCACAGGACAGACTTTGCATGTGAACGGTGGTCTGTTCCTGGGCTGGTGACGTCCGCGGGAGATGGAGGAGGCTGGAGGGGGTGCCTCTCTCGCGGATAGGCTTCCGAGCGAGCCCGGTGATAATGGCGGACAGGGTGCAGGCGGCCGGCTACTTGTCGTCCTGCTCAGACCGCCCATTGTTGGAGTTGCGGTCCCTGATCTCCTGGACCAGACTCTCCGTCGTGCTGAGGTAGTGCTGGTTCATGCGTATCAGCTCTTCCAAATAACGGTTGACGCGCTCCCGTTCCTGCCTCGCCTCCTCCCGCCCCTGCCTCGCCTCCTCCCGTTCCTGCCTCGCCTCCTCCCGCCCCATCCTCGCTTCCTCCCGTTCCTGCTCAATCCTGGCTTCGGCGGCTTCCGCGCGGCTGCGTTGCGCTTCGGCGGCCTCTTGGGCTTCCTTGGCGCGGCTGCGTTGCGCTTCGGCGGCCTCTTGGGCTTCCTTGGCGAGCTTTTGGGCTTCCTCGGCGCGCCTACGCTCCTCTTCCAGCCGGCTGTCCCTGAGAAAACCAATCACCATGATGATGCCCCCTATGGTTACTCCCGACAGGTTGGCTGCCAACGTGCTGGCAGGATGGCCCACGGGCAAGGAACTCTCCACCAGTTGCAACGCGGTCGACGCGAGGCTCCCAACCAGGATTATAACGAACGCCAGGACGTAATACTTGATGTTTCGCCACATAGTCGCGCGGGCCTGGCCCGCCTAGTAGACCCGTAACTCGCTGAGGTCGGACGCGACTGCCAACTCGGCGTCGGTGACCTCCTGCACCTCATCGGGGGTGTAGCCGGGCGCGATCTCCTTGAGCACGAACCCTTG
>JAAXIE010000145.1 GCA_012270525.1 Dehalococcoidia bacterium
TGGGCGGGTTCGACAAGGTGTATGAGATGGGCCGCGTCTTCCGCAACGAGGGCGTAGACCAGGACCACAACCCCGAGTTCACCCTGCTGGAGAGCTACGAGGCCTACGCCGACTACAATCACGTGATGACCATGGTGGAAGATATGGTCTCCCAGGTCGCCATGGATGTGCTGGGCACCACCACTCTCACCACTGGCGGACACGAGATCAGCCTGGCCCCGCCTTGGCGACGCCTGTCCCTAAGGGAGGAATTGGCCGAGCGCAGCGGCATGGACATCGAGGACTACCCCACCAGCGAAAGCATCGCGGCCCGCCTCCGGCAACTGGGAGTCCGCAGCGAGGGCAGCGAAAGCCGGGGACGACTGATCGACAAGGCACTCTCCACCTTCGTCGAGCCTCACCTGATTCAGCCCACCTTCCTCCTGGACTACCCCGAAGAGATGTCCCCCCTCGCCAAGAACAAGCCCGGCATGCCGGGCTACGTGGAAAGGTTCGAGGGTTACATCGGGGGCATGGAAGTGGCCAACTCCTATTCGGAACTCAACGACCCTGACGTACAACGCGAACGGTTCGAGGACCAGGAGAGGCAGCGCAGGGAGTACCGCGATGATGAGGCGGAACGGACCGATCACGATTTCCTCATCAGCGTCGAGCACGGGATGCCCCCAACCGGTGGCTTGGGCATGGGCATCGATCGCCTCGTCATGCTCCTAACCGGTCAGAACACCATCCGCGATGTCCTGTTGTTCCCCCAGATGCGGACCAGGGAGTAGGCCCACGCCTGCCAGGTCATTGAGGTAGAACGCGCTCATGCTATCCATCGAATTGATACGCCAGCAGCCGGATATGGTGCGCCAAGCCTTGGCAGACCGCGGCGAGGACGCCCTTATCGACCCGCTGCTGGCCCTGGACGAACAACGACGCCAACTCATTCGCCAGGGAGATGAACTCCGCAGCCGCCGCAACTCAGTCAGCCGTGAGCTCGGACGCTCCTCCGAGAGACCGCCGGAACTCATCGAGGAGATGCGACAGGTGGGCGACCGCATCCAGCAACTGGAGCAGCAGGTCAAGGACATCGAGGTCTCCCTCGATGAGCAGTTGCTCTCGCTGCCCAACCTGGCATTGCCCGACGTGCCATTGGGGTCCGGTGAGGAAGACAACATCGTCGCGAGCACATGGGGCGTACCCGCTGTTTTCGATTTCCAGCCGCTGCCCCACTGGGACTTGGGCGAGAAGCTCGGAATCATCGACTTTCAACGCGGCGTAAAACTGTCGGGCTCTCGCTTCTTCGCCCTTACCGGTGCCGGGGCCCGCTTGGAGAGGGCCCTCATCAACTGGATGCTGGATGTCCACGCTGATCGGGGCTACCAGGAGATGCACCTGCCCGCCCTCGTCAAGCAGTCCACCATGCTGGCTTCGGGGAACCTGCCCAAGTTCGGGGACAACCTCTACCGCGACGAAGAAGACGACCTCTGGCTGGTGCCCACGGCGGAGGTGCCCCTCACCAGCCTGCATGCCGGTGAGGTGCTGCCCTACGAGTCGCTCCCCCTGTACTACACGGCCCATACGCCCTGCTTCCGTCGCGAGAAGGCGGCCGCAGGACGCGACACCCGTGGCATCAAGCGGGTGCACCAGTTCGACAAGGTTGAGATGTACAAGTTCGTGGCCCCCGAGCGTTCCAACGATGAGTTGGAATCGCTGCGACAGGACGCCGAGAACTTGTGCCAGCAGCTCGGGCTGCACTACCGGGTACTGCAACTGTGCACCGGTGAATTGGGGTTCGCCTCCGCCAAGTCCTACGACATAGAACTATGGGCTGCAGGCTGCGAAGAATGGCTGGAGGTCAGCTCCTGCTCCAATTGCGTCGACTTCCAAGCGAGACGCGCCAACATCCGGTGCAGACCCCAGTCCGGTGGTCGACCCGTGTTCGTCCACACCCTGAACGGGTCGGGCTTGGCCCTGCCCCGCTTGGTAATCGCGGTCCTCGAGAACTACCAGCAAAGCGACGGCTCTGTGGTTGTACCCGAGGTCCTGCGCCCCTACATGCGAATGGACGTCATCTCTGGCGCATGACGACCCCCCGCTACCAGCTCGCCTTATAGTCGCCCGTGATCCGGTTCCAGGACACCAGGGCCCCTGAATGGCACCAGCAGTCCAGGAGGAACTATAGAATCAATGCCACTGGCCTTCACCTTCGACGAAGCCTCCGCCCTGCTCGCCCAACTGAAATCGAAGCACCGCTGTCGCCTGCGTATAGTCCTGGATGTGACCCCCTCGCTGAAGCGCACTCTTGGCCAAGCGAGCCAGACAGGCCCCCGCGCCTATGTCATCCGCCTCTCCTCCTACCTGTCATACGACGAGATGCAGGACACCATGCGACATGAGTTTGCCCATATCATGGCTGGCCTCAAGAACGGCCACCGCGAAACTTGGAAGGATTGGGCCAGGATCGTAGGAGCTAGGCCGGTACGGTGCGCCCCTCAATACCCGGCATTGACCCCTCTTCACACCTACACCTGCCCCAACTGCCCGGACCATGTGATACGCCGCGCCAATCTCCTGGGAAACAGGAGTTTGATCGCTAAATCGTGCCGCACACCGTTGGAAGAATTTCTCCACCGCTACGTCAAGCCGTCGAAGGCGGACGTGCCTCGCCGGAAAAAGACATGGGAATAAGTGCAATACGTTCGCTCGTTGTGGCCCGTTGTGCCAGTCCTGCAACCATCCATGCCATACGACGTGTATAATGCAGGTACCCAGTCCATCCCACGCGTTCAATTACCACAAGGCGGGTGCTATATGCCCAGAGTATCGCTGGACTTGAACAAAGCCGAAGACCGAGCCAAGGTCAAGGGCCAGTGGCGCATGGCCACGGGCTTGGTGCCCGGCGAGGCCAACGAAGGGCTCGTCGCCCAGTTGGCAGGGAGCGCTGCCAGGCTCCCCGATTATGACGATTCCGGCTGGCAATCGTGGGACAACATCCGTGAGAGCCTCTCCACCGGCTTCACCTTCGCTTGGTACCGTATCAGCGTAGAGGTGCCCGGTGACATAGACGGCGTCGATGTATCGGGAACTCGCATCTGGTTCGAGACCAACGTGGACAACTACGGCGAGGTGTGGGTCAACGGCGAAATCGACCGCACCACAGGGGTGGTTGTTGGCATCAACGCCCAGCAGCGCGTGGAAGTTAGCCCCAGCGCGTCTGCAGGTGACCGGCATCTCATCGCCTGCCTGGTTGGCAACGGCCCCTTGGCCGAACCCCGCGGTGGCATCTGGATGCGCTACGCCACTCTGGCCTTCGAATCTCCAGGCTAGGGAGGAACCCTGAGCATGGTTGGCCCAGGGGGCACAGACCTTGCCGGTCGGGCGAACGGGAACCGCGTCGCCCTCTTCATTGATGTCGACAACGTGCTCATCTGTTCCCAGAACGCCGGGTTGCCCTTCCACCTCTCCCTGATAATCGACAGGGTGCGCCAGCAGGGGACCATCATGTCCTCGAAGGCCTACGCCGATTGGACGTCAAATCTCCTGAGACCTTTCCTCGGTGATTTCAGGGCCAACGCCATAGAGTTGGTCGAGTTGTTGACCTCTGTCTCCAGCAGGGAACACAAGAACACCGCGGATATACAGTTGGCAGTCGACGCCCTGGAGATGGTCTTCCTGCCCGGCAGACCCGACACCATGGTGATCGTAGGCGGCGACCGGGACTACGTACCGCTGGTGCAGAAGCTGAAGAGATACGGCGTCTTCGTGATGGGTCTGGGGGTTGAAGCTGGTGTGAGCCCGGTCTTGGCCGAGGCCTGCGACTCCTTCGTCTATTACGACAACATAGTTCCACCTGACCCAGAGGAGGTCGCCAAACCCGAATCCCTCCCCGATTTGCAGGACTCCTTCTCCCTGATGGCTCGGGCAGTCGAAGCACTACGCCGTGACGGAAGATCCTCCACAGGCATATCGGTTTTGGCGATGATGAAGCAGTTGGCCCCCACCTTCGACCTGGCCCGCTACAAGACCACCTTCAAAGCCATTGCCGAAAGTGCCCAGCAGGCGGGTTATGTGGACCTGATCGAGAACCCTGGCTCCGACTTCACACTGACTCCCGGGAAGGCATCGGAAAACCTTGCCTCGTCCGTGACCGATGCCACCGAAAGAGAGTACGACTACTCCACCACGGAAGCTATCACCGCCAGCTACCGGGCCATCCTTCAAGACCGTCGCATCCCGCTCATAGCATGGCAGACTCGCCAGAAGTTCGTTCAACTCATATGGGACAGCCTTGAAGAACGCCGCGACTATGGCCTATCCCTCGACGGGATGAGGCGCGTTCTCTTGGAACGCGCCCATAGCGACAGACTGCCGGTGTCCATGCCAATGATCCAGAAACTCCTGTATACCCTTAATCTCGCCCACTGCTTCAACACACAAAGCAACGCAAACTCAGGGTATGCCGTTCAGGTGCCCGATGAGGTGCACTACCCCCTGTTCCCCGTGGTGGACCTGGAAGGGGCCATAAACGCAATGCACCGGAACTACCTTGTAATCCTCGTGCGAGGGGATGCCACCCTGCATCCCGATGCTGCTTACGCCCTCCTCTACGGGGATGAAATCACCGACGCTGAGGAAAGCGAGCATCGCAGACAAGTTTTGGAGAAAATGTGCCGCGACATCAGGCCCATGGGCTCTGTCGGACATGCCTTGGTGGAAGCAGGACGCCACAGCTGAGCATTTCGGGCCAGCGACTTAGCTCTCGATATCCCATACACCGGGTTTCATACGTTCCCAGCTGATTCGATACAGGGAGGTGAATCCATGGCAATGGCGGATTTCGGCACCTACGACCTGTTCCAGTGGAACATGATCGCCAACGTGCCCGAGGCGGTGGATGCCTACGACCAGCACATGCGGGAGGTCAAGCTGGCGGAGGAAGTGGGTCTCAAGTACCACTTCATCATCGAGCACCAAGGCAACAACCTCGGCCAGTGCACCTCCCCCGCCGTCTACCTGGCCGCCTTGGCCCAGCAGACCAAGACCATCCGTTTCGGCGCAATGATCTTCCAGTTGCCCTTCTACAACCCCATGCGGTTGGCCCAGGACGCTGCTACTCTCGACCAGCTTTCTCGAGGCCGCTTGGAGTTCGGGGCCGGGCTGGGCGTGCTCTCCCACGAGTTCGTACGCTGGAACCTCCCCTTCGAGGAGCGCCGAGCCATGTCGGAAGAGGCCCTCAACGTCATCGAGCAGGCTTGGACTCAGGAAACGGTCACCCACGAGGGGAAGTACTGGAAGTTCGACGAGGCCATCCCTGTACCCAAGCCCTACCAGAAGCCACGGCCTCCCATCTGGTTCGCTTGCCACAGCCCTACATCCTTTGAGTACGCTGCCAAGCATAACTACGACGTGTCGCAGAACCTCGACGTCGACTCGGTAATCGCTGAGAAGTTCGACTACTGGCGCCGCTGCTGGAAGGAATCAGGCCACAGCTCGGAAATGCCCCGCACCTTCCTCACCCGTGCCATACATGTGGCCGAGACCGATGAGCAGGCCATCGCCGAGGCGGCCCCGCATATCGTGCAAGCCTATTCCTACGGCATCGACCGGGTGCAGAACACCCGCATCGGCTACCGGGGCGTCGAGGGCAGCCCCACCGACAAGGAAATCATGCGTGTGTTCGAGGGTATGAGCACCGGCATCGATTTCTGGCTGGAGAACGGCCTGGCCCATGTTGGCAGCCCAGAAACGGTAGCACGAAGGCTGGAACAGCAGCACGCCACGATCGGTTTCGACGTCTTCTGCGGCCGACACCGCTTCGCCGAAATCCCCACCGAGCAGGTCGAGAAGTCCATTCGCCTGTTCGGTGAGAAAGTGGTTCCCGCCCTCTCCTAGAGGATCCAGCTCGAGGGGTCAGAGAACCGGTAACGTTCCGGGAAACCCGCCCAATGTCCCCTTTCCCAAAAGACCCTCGGTCCCAATCTTCTCCCTTCAAGGTGAAGATTGGGATGGGGGTGGCGGTGCCTATATCCATGTCTCCGGACTGGGATTATCTCCCAACGACACCCCCGCAATGTGGGCTCCAACCGGCACCGCGGCCGACCTCTGGCAGCCACCTGCACCCATGACAACACGCCATTGACCCTTCACACCTCCCCTGCTAGCCTGATCACAGGCTGGGGACAGACCCCGCAGGGGCCTCCCCAGCCCTGTCATTCTTGGAGGGACACAACATACCATGCCAACCATGGGCCCCATCCCCAACCATGCCCCAGTGCTTTTGGAAAGCACCGGAAGGCCCATGCGGCCCACCGCGGCCGACCCATCAGCTACGGACCCAAAGCTGCCTCTCCAGGTAAATGCGACAAACGCGGCGCAACTCAGCTACGAAAAAATGAGTTTCAGATATGCGCAGTGCCGCATCGCCTAATCTACCCCTGGGTCACCTAGCCACAGCCTGTAGGCTTCACGTCGCGACAGCCCCCACTTCTGAGAAACCGTCGCCACCGCCTCCCTGGCCCTCACGCCCGACTCCTTGAGCCGGAGCAACTCCGAGCGCGCAGCTTCGGGGTCAGCTTGCACCGGAGCGTAGGGTGCCCCCTCAACTACCAGCGTGAACTCACCCCGCGGTTCCTGGAAATGGTCGACCGCTTCGGACAGCGTGCCCCGGAACACCTCTTCATGCAGCTTCGTCAACTCCCGGCAGACGGCAACAGGCCGGTCGCCCAGAGCATCAATCATATCCTGGAGCGAACTCCTCAGCCGGTGCGGGGCCTCGAATACCACCAGGGTCTCCCGGCTGGAGGACAGTGCCGATAGCGCTCTCCTCCGCTCACCAGTGCGTCGGGGCAGGAATCCCGCGAACCGAAAGGAGTTTCCGTTGAAACCGGATACCGCTAGCGCGCTGGTGACGGCAGACGCTCCGGGCAATGCAGCTACGGGGTATCCCTGGGACACGGCCTCTGCCACCAGTTCGCGACCCGGATCCGACACAATGGGCGTTCCGGCTTCCGATACGAGGGCCACATCACCCTGCTCCAACGCCCCCAGCAGAACGGGAATCCGCGCCATCTTGTTGGCTTCGAAGAAGCTGACCAACCGGGCTTTCAACCCGTAGTGGGTCAACAACCTGCGGGCGGAACGCGTGTCCTCGGCAGCCACCACCTCCACCTCCTTCAATACCCGTAAGGCGCGGAGGGTGATGTCCTCCAGGTTGCCGATGGGCGTGGCAACTACATAGAGGGTGCCCAAGGAGTGACTCCGCCTGAAGAGTTGTTCCCAGTCCTTTCTCCTGCCTTAAGGCAAGGGTCTTGGTGATTCCGCGGGGGCGTCCATGGCCCGCAGACTCCCACCGCTAGCTTTCCACCTTGCCGACGCATTATCATGACCATGTATCCATACCGCGAGGTCCATACTTGGCGACAGTAGGTACGGGCGTCCCAGCCAGCTCCGCAGGTCAACGGCTGCGGGACTTCGCCCAGCGCAACTATCTTGCCATACTGGCCACCATCTATCCCAGTGGCGGGCCCCAAGCCCTGCCCGTCTGGTATGAGTACGATGGGGCTGTCTTCAGCATCTCTACAGACGTGGCAGCGGTCAAAGTCAGGAATATCCAGAGCAACCCGCAGGTGGCTCTTTGTATCACGGATACCACCCGCAACATACGCTCCCTCACCGTTCGTGGTCGCGCGGAGATCATTACCGACAACGAGGTCGCCCACCAGTTGAACCGTCGCCTCTCGGTACGTTATCTCGGCGAAGACGAGGGTAGGGAATGGGCCGACTCCCTGGCCGACGACGAACTGGTGGTCCTGCGCATCATACCGGAACGCTTCATCTGGACCGGCTAGCCCATGATACGGGAAGCTATAGAGGCCTTGGTCTCTGGCAAGTCCCTCACCATGGACGAGGCAAGCTCGGTGATGCGCGAGGTCATGGATGGGGAAGCCACACCAGCCCAGATCGGGTCGTTCGTAACCGCTTTAAGGGTGAAGGGCGAGACCGCCGATGAGATGGCGGGCATGGCCACCATAATGCGTGAGAAGGCATTGCACGTAGAGGTCGACGGCCTGACCGTCGACACCGCAGGCACCGGCGGAGATGCCAAGGGCACCTTCAACATCTCGACGGCCGCTGCCATCGTTGGGGCCGGTGCCGGTGTAAAAATGGCCAAGCACGGAGGCCGGGCTGCTTCCGGGGTGTGCGGGAGCGCCGACGTCCTTGAAGCCGCTGGGGTGAAAATCGACCTCGGCCCCGAAGGGGTCAAGCGCTGCATCGAGGACGTGGGCATCGGCTTCATGTTCGCCCCCACTTTCCATCCTGCCATGCGTCACGCAGCCCCTGTAAGACGTGAGCTCGGCATACGCACCGTGTTCAACGTGATGGGCCCCCTCACCAACCCCGCAGGCGCAGCAGGCCAACTGCTGGGCGTCCCCGATCCCGCTTGGGGCGAACGCATGGCCCAAGTCCTGCGCATACTGGGTTCCACCCATGCCATGGTGGTCCACGGCGAGGACGGCATGGACGAGCTAACTCTGGGGGCCCCCACCCGCGTCTGGGAAGTCAAGGATGGTCAGGTATACGCAGGAACCGTGATCCCGGAAGAAGTAGGTCTGCCCCGTGTCACCACCGACGAGATACCCGGAGGCGGACCCGAAGAGAGCGCGGTGATACTGCGTCGTCTACTCGGTGGCGAGCAGGGCCCGCTTCGTCATGTGGTACTCCTCAACGCGGCTGCCGTATTGCTGGTGGGAGGGATGGTAGACGACCTTGCTGCCGGCGTGCCCATGGCGGAAGAAGCTATCGATTCCGGCAAGGCCGCCCAGACCCTGAACGACCTCGTGACACTCAGCCAGAAACTAGCCAGCGAGTAGGTCGTCGCGGGCTCGTGAAGACATTCAGGTCGCCAACCTACTCAAGGAGAACTCATTGACCATACTGGACACCATCGTCGCTGCCAAGAAGTTAGAACTGGCCGAGCAGAAAAAGGCCATCCCCTTGGCAACCCTGCGCCAGTGGTGCGACGCTGCTTCAGCCCCAGCGGGCTTCGCGGAAGCCCTGTCCGGCGAAGGCATCAGCCTGATCGCCGAGGTGAAGAAGGCCTCGCCATCCCGGGGGCTGCTTCGAAAGCACTTCAACCCCGTGGGATTGGCCACGACCTACGTGCAAGTCGGAGCATCTGCCATCTCCGTATTGACCGACTCCCATTTCCAGGGCGAGTTGGCACACCTTTCGGAAGTGAAACGGGCACTGGGCCGGGGGATCCCCGTCCTGCGCAAGGACTTCGTGTTTGACCCTTACCAGGTCTACCAGTCGAGGGCCACAGGGGCCGACGCCATACTGCTCATCGTGGCCATGCTGGAGTCAACCCAACTTGGAGAATTGATGGCCCTGTCCACCGATCTGTCACTTGACACTTTGGTGGAAGTGCACAATGAGGTCGAGTTGGAGACCGCACTGTCGGCCGGGGCCGAAATAGTGGGCATCAACAACCGCGACCTTCATACGTTTCACACGGATCTCGAGGTCACCGCTCGGCTGGCCCCACTGGTGCCCAACGGCAAGATTATCGTCAGCGAGAGCGGGATCAGCGGACCTCAGCACATTGCCCAGGTCAGTGATCTTGGGGTCCACGCCGTCTTGGTTGGTGAGGCCCTGGTCACCAAGCATGACGTCGGAGCAGCCGTTCGCCATCTCATGAGCAGTCCTGCTGAAGTGGCCGTATCCCCTTCTGAATCGCGGTAGTCGCATCCCCATGCTGGTAAAGATTTGTGGCATCCTTCAACCTGCTGATGCCCTGGTGGCCTCCGAGGCTGGGGCCGACCTGGTTGGCATGGTCTTCGTACCGGAGCGCCGGCGCCAGCGGGATATCCCCACAGCACAATCTGTGACAGCCGCCCTGCGAATGTCGGACAACACCCCGACCACCGTTGGTCTGTTCGCGAACCAACCCCTGGAAGAGGTCAACCGCACTGTGCGGGCATGCGAGTTGGACATGGTGCAACTCTGCGGTCAGGAGCCCCTCGAGTACTGCGACCAGGTGGAAGTGTCCGTCATCAAGGTGCTCCATATACTTCCGTCTTGGGAAGTGGAATACGCCGCAGGCCTGCTTGCCGAACAGATCGAAAACCTGAAAGCGCAGGAGCACTGGGTGACCCTCGACCGGCGCGTGGAGGGTCTTCAGGGTGGCACCGGCCAGTCCTTCAACTGGCAGATTGCACGAGAGCTCTCAGCCCGCGGTCACCGCTTCCTGTTGGCCGGGGGACTGGATCCGCGCAACGTGGCCGAAGCCGTCGTAGCAACCCAGCCTTGGGGCGTAGACGTCTCCACAGGTGTTGAAACCGACGGAGACAAGGATCCCGACAAGGTACGGGCCTTTATTCTGGCGGCGCGTTCCGCGACTGGATGCTAAAATGGCTGGGTCATGAGCACCTCATCGGTTGCATTGTCTCTCCCCGACTCGAATGGGCGCTTCGGGCCCTTCGGTGGACGCTTCGTCCCAGAAACCCTGATGCCCGCCTTGGAGCAGCTGGACCAAGCCTACCAGTTGGCCCGCGAGGACCCTGAGTTCCAGGGCCAGCTACATCATCTGCTAAGCACCTACGTGGGGCGCCCGACCGCCCTATACTTTGCCTCCAACCTCACGAAACGGTGTGGAGGGGCTAGGATATACCTCAAGCGGGAAGACCTGGCCCATACCGGGGCCCACAAGATCAACAATGCGGTGGGCCAAGCCATTCTCGCCAAGCACATGGGCAAACACCGCATAGTGGCCGAAACGGGAGCGGGACAGCACGGCGTGGCGGCGGCTACCGTCTGCGCCCTGCTGGACCTCGACTGCATCGTCTACATGGGGGCGGAAGACATCCGTCGCCAGTCGTTGAACGTCTACCGCATGAGGCTTCTGGGGGCAGAGGTGCGGTCGGTGGAGTCAGGCAGCCGCACCCTTAAGGATGCAATCAACGAGGCCATCCGTGATTGGGTTACCAACGTCCAGACCACCCACTACCTGCTGGGCAGTGCAGTAGGACCCCATCCCTACCCTCGCATGGTGCGCGACTTCCAGTCCGTCATCGGCAGCGAGGCGAGAGAGCAATTGCTAAACGCTGAGAACCGTCTGCCGGATTACGTGATAGCCTGCGTCGGTGGCGGTAGCAACGCCATCGGCACGTTCCATCCCTTTCTGGGAGACCAGACAGTGGAGCTCATCGGTGTTGAAGCGGGAGGCACCGGCCAAGGAGTGGGCCAGAACCATGCCGCCCCTCTCAGTTTTGGGCGACCCGGCGTACTTCACGGCTCCATGTCCTACCTGATGCAGGACGATGATGGCCAAGTGTCGGAAGCCCAGAGCCTCGCCCCAGGCCTTGACTACCCTGGCGTAGGGCCCGAACACGCTTGGCTCAAGGAGTCGGGACGCGCCACCTACGTCAGCGTCAACGATCAGGAAGCTTTGCAAGGCTTCGACCTCTTGTGCAGCACCGAGGGCATCATCTCCGCCTTGGAACCGAGCCATGCCATCCACCAGGCTTCCAAGCTCGCTGCCCAACTCGGTAGCGACAAGATCATCCTCGTTTGCCTGAGCGGTCGCGGTGACAAGGATATTCACATAGTGGCAGAGGCCACCGGCACCAAGCTCTAGCGCGCAATCATATTCGCGAAGCCCTGCATCACCCAATCCCTTCCCCCGGAGCGGTAAGCCCCGCCACGGTGCGCTGACGGAAGCCCCCCCAACTATCCGCTCCCGGATGGTCGTGACATTCTCGCGTTGCTTCCCTGCCCACCCCCTGCTACGCTTGTACCAACCAGATTCTATCCGTGAAAGCTTGCACTAATGGCCACCCTCGTAAGCAACTCCCGCCCAAAACACAACTGCCTCCGTGCCTCCCGCCCGCGTCCCCTTCCCCTTCATGGCCACCGCCAGACCGCCCCGAAAACCAACACCGGAACATCTTTTCAGATAGAATCCAGCTACGCCAGCCGGAACAATCGGAACAGAATCAGCTATGAAAAATCGTTTTTCAGCTACGACCATGTTCCGATGCTCAGATACGGTTCCACCATCCGCAACCCTGCGGGTCCCGCATCCTCTCGCCCAAACCTCTCCCGTCCAGCTATAAATCGCCCCCGAAGCCCGCTCCCTGCCTTCCTTCAATCGGAACAAAGTCCCAAGCTGTTTCAAAGCTGCAATCGGAACAGTTCCGACTCCCTATTCGCACCGCCAGTCCTGAATCCGTCCCAACCAGATACGAATCCGGGAGAATCGCCCGTCCCTCTTTCGTACAAGCTGAAACACAGCCCCAAGCTGTTCCAAAGCTGCAATCGGAACAATCTCGGCCCCAACGCCTCCCAAAGGGCGTCCTCTCATCTCTCAACTCGCAACACTCACCTTGACACTACATTCGGCCGCCGATAGAATCAACGTTCGAGGTTTCAATGGATTACGCTATTTTCCGTACTGGCGGTAAGCAGTACCGTGTCCGGCCACGGGATGTCATTGATGTCGAAAAGCTGGCCGTGGAACCCGGCTCCCAAGTGGAGATGGGAGACGTGCTGGCCATATCCCGAGATGGCAACCTGCAAGTGGGACGCCCTGTGGTGGCTGGCGCAAGAGTTGTGGCCCAAGTTGAAGCCCAGACCCGAGACCGCAAGATCATCGTCTTCAAGTACAAGCGGAAGGTCCGTTACCGCCGCAAGAAAGGGCACCGCCAGTCATACACCCGGTTGGCGATACGCGAGTTGTTGTTGGAAGGCGAGGAACCCAACACCTTGGTGGCCGAGCCGGAAACAGTTCTTGAGGTTGAGCCCGGGGACCAGTTAGCAGAGGACCTCGTGCAGGACGACGCTGAAGAAGACGCCGTAGACGAACCTCAGGGTGAAGATACCCAGTATGTAGATGAGGCTCCCGAAGAAGGAGGGTCCTGATGGCCCATAAGAAGGCGGGAGGGAGTTCCCGTAACGGTCGAGACAGCAACCCCAAGCGTCTCGGCGTGAAGTTGTTCGACGGCCAGCAGGTAAAACCCGGTAACATCATCGTGCGTCAGCGCGGTACACGTATTCGCCCTGGGCACAACGTAGGCTTGGGACGTGATTTCACCCTGTTCGCCCTCGCTGAAGGCCGTGTCAAGTTCCAGTGGGCGGCCAAGGGCAAGCGCATGGCCAGCGTCCTTCCCGACGGCTCGGCCGGGCAGTAGTCGAGGTCGTCTATGAAGAAGGAAATTCACCCCGATTATTTCACGGCGGCAGTGATCACCTGTTCCTGCGGAAATGTCTTCACTACCGGTGCCACCAAGGAGAGCCTCCGCGTTGAGGTGTGCAGCAAGTGCCACCCCTTCTATACCGGCGAGCAGAGGGTGGTGGACACAGAGGGCCGTATCGAGAGGCTGAGGCGCCGATTCAACCTCGACAGGCCAGCTTCCTAGCGACCGCTCACGGGCGCTGGTGCCGAGCCCTCGGGCCATCGCCCAGCATGCTCGATGGTATCAGGTTATGCTCGTCAAGGGGGTCCCATTTGTCGTCCGAGCCCCGGTTCTTCTATGGTGGCCAAGCCGTTATAGAAGGGGTGATGATTCGGGGCCGCCGGCACTACAGCCTTGCTGTACGGCGTGCCAACGGTGACGTAGAAACTCTCTGTGAACCCCTGAATTCCCTGTTCACCGGTGCCTGGAGACGGATCCCCCTTATCAGGGGTATTGTCGTCCTTGTGGAGACCCTGTTCCTGGGGATCAAGTGCCTCAACCGCTCGGCCGTCATAGCATCCGCCGACCAGTCGGACGATGACGAGGAGATGCCGAAATGGGTGTTGGCAGGGACGGTTGCAATATCCCTGGCATTCGGGATCGGCCTCTTCTTCATAGCTCCATTGTTTGCCGTTCGGGCTTTCGATGAGGCCATCACCTCGGATATCCTGAGCAACTTCATTGAAGGCGTGATGCGACTGGTCATACTGGTGGCATACGTCAGTGCCATCGGCATGATGTCCGACGTTCGCCGTGTGTTCGCCTACCACGGCGCAGAGCACATGGCGGTGCATACGCATGAGGCTGGCCTGCCATTGGAAGTGGAGCATGTGCGACGCTTCCCGACGGCCCATCCCCGCTGCGGTACCGCCTTCCTGCTCACAGTGATGGTGGTGGCGATACTCGCCTTCGCTTTCCTGGGTCGTCCCGACTTGGAGTGGCGGATTGCCTCGCGCATCCTGCTGATACCAGCCATTGCAGCCTTCAGCTACGAGGTCATCCGTTTTTGTGGGGCTCACTCCACTAATCCAGCCACCAAGGCCGTCACGTTCCTGGGTCTCGCGTTACAACGCCTGACCACGAGGCGCCCAGACGACCAACAGATCGAGGTTGCCATCCACGCGATGGAAACCGCCTTGGCAGCCGATGAGGAACGACAGCCACAATTTCCCAGCAACTTCAGCGAGGAAGCGGGCACTGGAGCGTCACAAGGACAGATTCAATCCGAGGCTTGAGGAACCCCTTGAGATAGTGGGCTTAGCCCCGACCCGCCTCGGCAACCAGATTGCGAGTGAACTCCTGCATGGTGGTCTCGGCCTTCTTGCGAATCAGGGGCTGGCCCATCTCGCCCAGCTTGCCCATGAAGGTGAGGTCGGAGGAAAGGGAGAGTTCTGTCTCGTCAAGGGAGAGGTCGTTGAGGTGCAGGGTAAGGCGACCACGGACTGACCCGCCTACGCGACGGTCTGAGCCTTCTACTTGGAGTTGGGCCTGCCATGCCTCCCTGTCAGCTTCGAGGATGGTGAGGCTACCGCTCATCCCCAAGTTGACCGGACCAACTCGGACCTTCAGCGACCCACTGTAGGAACCGTCGTCGTTGGCGACCACCTCCTGTGCACCAGGGAAGCACTTGGCCACTCGCTCCACATCCAGCAGCAGGTCCCACAGAAGGGGGCGGGCAACTGGCACAGGACTTCGATGTTCGAAGTTCAAAGAACTACCGACTTTCGCGCCACGCCTGCTCGACGGTACGACGGGTGAACACCACGGCCATGTCCCGCTTGTACTCGGCAGAGCCACGAAAGTCGTCCAACGGCGACACCAAGCTGGCGACACCTTCGGCCGCATCAGCCACGAGACCGTCCATGAGGATTCTACCGTTCAGGGCATCCTGGGTGGACGTAGCCACGACGGGAGTCGTACCGGCCGAACCCAGCACAATGTGGGCCGCTTGGCACAATCCTCCCTCCCCCAGTTCCAGAACGGCAGCAACCGAGACCGTGGCATAGTCGTCTGCGGTGCGAGGCAGGAACTTCATGAACGCTCCCCTTGCATTCCGAGCGGGTATGGGGATGCGCAATTCTGTCAGCACTTCTCCTGGCTGCACATCAGTCTCGTAGTAGTCCAGGAAGAAACCGGCCAGCGGTACGGTACGCTCGCCACCGGAGGACCGTAGGACGACCGACGAGCCGAAGGCAATAAGAGTTGGAGGCGGGTCCTGGTTTGGGTCGCCATGGGCAAGACCACCGCCGACAGTTGCCATGTTGCGGATGCGCACTGTTGCTACGTGACGGAAGGTGTCCGCCACCAAGCCAGCACGCTCCTGCACCAAGGGGGATGTCTCCACGGCCCGCATGGTTGTCAGGGCCCCGATGCGTAGCTGCCCTTCTTCTTCCCGAATGTAGTCGAGTCCTGGAACTCGTGCGAGGCTCACCAAGTGGGCTGGCTGGGCAAGGCGCTGCTTCATGAACTGGATCAGGGCCGTACCGCCGGATATCAGGCGGGCATCGTCCCCGTGCCGGTCCAGCAGGGAAAAGGCTTCGTCGAGAGTGGCTGGCTGGTGGTACTCGAACTCCATCATGAGCGTTCCGCCTGCATGACCTCGGCCGCCTTGCTCACCGATTCCAGAATCTTATAGTAGCCGGTGCAGCGACAGAGGTTCCC
>JAAXIE010000078.1 GCA_012270525.1 Dehalococcoidia bacterium
CGCGACGAAAACCACGACATCATGAACGAGTTCCTCAAGGAAGGTCAGTGGGCTTCCATACCCACTGCCGTCTTCTACACCGGCAACCACAACTATATCTGTCACTGGATCGAGCGCCCCGCTGTCGCGGAAAAAGAAATCCTCGAAATATCGGCCAAGCTGCGCGAGGAGAACCCTGGCATGAGTGACCAGGAAATCCTCACCGCGCGTCGCCCACTGATCATGGAGCGTTTCCCAGCCTGGCAGCAGGACTCGGTGGAGGAGATCGTGGAGCTTCTGGAGAGCAGGGTCGGCTCCTAGGCCATCCGGCAGTTCGCTGTCCCGCACACCAGACCTTGAACTGAAAATCGATTACCCTACCTGAGCAGGAGGCAGGCAATGGCCAGCAGCCGACAAGGGAACGTCTTCGCGGGAGCCGAATCTGGCGGGCTGTTTCGCAGGCCCATCGGGAATGGTGGCTCTTGGGAGAACGTGACAGCAGGGTTACCCCGCGCCGCCTCCGTCCGGGCCATTGCCGTGCATCCCCAGGACCCCGACACCATCTTCGTCGGTACCCAGCATGGTCCCTTCCGCAGCCGGGACGGCGGAGCCAGGTTCGAGCGTCTTGAATTCGCCGACACATACATGGTCGGTTGGTCCTTCCAGTTCGACCCTCACAGTCCCGATGTAGTCTACTTCGGCACCTCGCCAGCACAGGTCTATCGCAGCGACAATTGTGGCGACAGTTGGCAATCGCTGGGACTGAACCAAGGCTCCGACGTGGTGACCATGGATTTCCCCACCCGCCTCATCGCCATCGCTGTGGATCCGGCCGACTCCAACCTGATTTATGCCGCCCTCGAAGTCGGCGGTGTGGTGCGCAGTCGCGACGGCGGTATCACATGGCAGGACTGCAAAGAAGGCATGGCCCCCGACGAGGGGAAGCTGGATATGCACGGCATCGTCACCAGTCCGGCCACACCGGGCAGCGTTTACATCACTACCCGCCCCGGGCCCTTCACCAGCGACGACCAGGGCGACACTTGGGAGTTCGTCGACATGAGTGGCATCTCTCCCATCACATACACCCGCGAGATGAAACTGGCCCCCGACGACCCCAACACGATCTACGTGGCCATGGGTAGAGCGGCCGTTTCCCACGCTGGTGCTCTCTGGCGTACGCGGGACCTGATGAATACCTGGGAGCGGATGGACCACGGCTTCGAAGCGAAGAGCACCATGATGTCAGTGGACATCAACCGCAACCGCCCCGAACAGGTCTTCTGCGCCACTCGAGGCGGAGAGGTCTTCGGCACCCTGGACGACGGAGCGACGTGGTCAGCGTACCCATTGCCCGAGCACGTGCGCGAGGTACGGGCAGTCGCCTGCGGCTGAGGGGGGCGCTACACCTGAAATCTGCCAGTCGGGAGAGCGTTTTCTAGCGCGGCTGGCGCACTAACTTCTGGATACGCCGTGCCCCGGCTGCGCAGAGATAGATGTCTCCGCGGGAATCTACGCAGATGCCGTGGGCAGTACCCTCTTCTCCAACCGGCCCAACGGACTCACCACCCCACCGGGCGAGAAGCTTACCGCTTTGGTTGAGGATGCTGCAGCGATGGCCGATGCCTGAGACGTAAATCGTGCCCTCGGAGTCCATCACGATGTCCGTGGGGCGCGGGAAGTCGTTCCAAATATCCAACAGCTTGCCGTTGCCGTCGAAGACCTGTATGCGGTTGTTCTCACGGTCGCAGACGTAGACGTGCTCCCGGGCATCAACCCAGATGCCATGGGGCAGGTTGAACTGGCCCTCACCAGAGCCTGGTGCCCCCCATGAATCGAGGATCAGACCGTCGTTGGCATACTTGTGAACGCAAGAGTTGCCATAGCCATCGGAAATGTAGAAACAACCAGAAGGGCCTTCCATCACATCGCTGGGCCGGTTGAACGGAGTCTGCTCGCCTGCCACGTCGCGAGTACCCAGCGTCAGCATCCGTTGGCCCCAAGCCGAGAACTTCATAACCTGGTGAGGGTTGCGGTCAGTGATGTAGATGTCACCCTGCGAGTTGAAGGAAAGGCCGTGGGCATCGGTGATAACTCCCGTACCCCAAGAGTTCACGTACCTTCCATTCCGGTCCAGGATGAGCATCGACGGCTGGTCCGCAGTGCGAATGAACGCAAAGACCCGGTCCAGGCTATCAGTGGCCACCGAGCTGACCATGCCTAGTTCCATACCGGCAGGCAGTTTCACCCAATCATCCATTACCTCGTAGGTGTAGTCTCCAGATCCAACGATAGCCATGTCTCATCCCCTCCCAAGAGTTGGTGATGTCGTTGGCCATTTCAGTGTACATCTTACTACGACCAACGAGTGGCAGGCACCTGCCCACGCTGCAGCAGGTGCCTATGGATTCTCACCCCATTAGGACCTTTCGGACGCAGTATTGCACCAAGCGTTCCGGCAGGAAGCGGGCGGCGAAAACGCCAAGGCCCCCGTCTATGCCCACCACATAACTCGGTCGTGGTCGCTTGGAGCGGATGATCCGCTCCACGGTGCGGGCCACCTTCAGAGGGTCTCCGCCTCTGTGGTGGAAGCGGGCGCTGCGCTCTTCCAGCTTCTTGGTGCGGGACGCATAAGGGGAGTCATGGTCGGTAGCGCGTTGGCCCGCAACCTGGTTCTGCAGGAAGTTGGCCC
>JAAXIE010000226.1 GCA_012270525.1 Dehalococcoidia bacterium
ATGTGCATACCCGTTCCTGAATCGCCCACATTCACCCCAGAGGGTGTGGGCGGGCTATCGGCATACCCCGTGATGCTCATGGCTCCGCTGGTAGCTTGCGCCACCGGCTCGAAGCACTTGTAGTCGGCGTAGGGCCCATACGAGCCGAACCCCTTCACCGAGGCATATATCAGGCCTGGATTGATCGCGCTGAGATCGTCGTAACTCAGCCCCAGCCTGTCCATGGCACCAGGGCCTCGGTTCTCCACCATGATGTCTGCCTGCTTCACCAGGGTCTTGAACAGCTCTTTGCCCTTGGGATTGCGCAGGTCCAGGGTGGTGCTCTTCTTGTTGTTGTTCAGCAGTAGGAAGAAAAAGCTGTCCTTGTCCGGGTGGTCGCGACGCAGCCATCGCGCCCGGTCGCCGCGACCATCGGGTATCTCGATCTTGATGACCTCGGCCCCCAGCCACGCTAGCATCTGCGTGCAGGAAGGCCCAGCTTGATCATGGGTCATGTCGATCACCCGGATGCCGTCCAACGCCTTGCTCACTGCCACTCCCTCCTGCTCGCCATTCCGACTGATTCTAGGTTGGGCGTAGGGGATGGTCAAGGCGGCCCTCGGCTCGCACACTCTTGCTCATCGCTCCTGCATCGACCGCACCCTTCCCCAGGACAGACCGTCCCGCAAGCAGTCCCTGTGACATTCCGGCCTTGCTCCCCTGCCCAGCCCCTGCTACGCTCGTACCAGCCATCCTTTACCTTTGGAAAACCCATGACCATCCTCAACAGGAACGCCCCCACAACATGCGGCAGTACCAGCGCGCCCTCCTCGCGCGCCCTCCCCCTTCATTGTCGCCACCAGACTGTTCCGCGACTCGGCTCCGGAACATTCCTTCAGCTAGCACACAGCTACGCCAATCGGAACAATCGGAACAGAATCAGCTACGAAAATTCGTTTTTTAGCTACGACCATGTTCCGATGCCCAGATACGATTCCACCCGCCACGACCCTGCATCGCCCGCATCTCTCGGCCCAAATCGCTCCCATCCAGCTACAAATCGCCTCTGGAACTCGCTCCCTCTTCTCCCTCGATCGGAACAAAGTCCCAAGCTGTCCCAAAGCTGCAACCGGAACAAATCGGTCTCCCCTCCGCCCTCACGCTCCCTAGACCCGTCCTTGCCAGATACAAATCCGCTGATATCGTCAGCCCATCCTCCGCGCAAATCGGAACACGGTACCAAAGCTATTTTCAAAGCTGCCATCGGAACATCCCACGCCTCGATGGAGCCGCCCATCATCCTGGGGCAACTCCGAACAACTCCCGTAATTCCTGCTCAGGTGGCCCCCACGGTCCCCGACCGGATGGCAGCAGTCCAGTCTCACAGTTCCCGGAGACTCGTCATTCGTATGCGTGCCCTGGTTCGGAGATCGCCCGGAGTCCAGATATCTACCGGAAACCCGCAGCCCGATGCATAATCTCCGTGCACTCGACCTCGGGACGGTTTCCAGACCTCCCCGGCATCGTAGCAATTGCAGACAACTGCACGCCTGCCTTCATTCCACTGATGCGCGCCGCGCCGGACAGGAAGGGACTGCCATGACAACAATCACCGACGACGAGTTTCGCTTCCTGGTGCGCCGCGCCGGGTTGTCGATGTCCGATGACGAACTGCAGGAGGTCAAGCACCTCTACGAAGCCTTGCAGGAACGGATGAAGCCCTTGCATGACGCCGACCTCTCCGAGGAGGAGGTCTCCGGCATCTTTCTCCCCGGAGCCAGCGGCGTGCCGGGTGCGACGGGGGAGGTGGCCCCGTGACCGCTTCCAGTCAACCCCTCTACCACCTGACCATCCACGAGGCGGCAGGACTAATGCAAAGCCGCCAGCTATCGCCCGTCGAACTGACCCAAGCCTTCCTCGATCGCATCGACGCCGTCGACGACCGCCTGAAGACCTACATCACCCTGCTTCCCGGTTCGGCCATGGACGGAGCACGAGCGGCCGAGGCCGAGATCATGCGGGGCAACTATCGTGGCCCGTTGCACGGTATTCCGATAGCCCTGAAAGACCTCTACGACACTGCCGGCATCCCCACGACTGCCCAGTCCAGGGTTCTGGAGCACCGCGTGCCCGGCAGTGATGCCACGGTGGTCACCCGCCTGCGAGCCGCGGGCACGATTTTGCTCGGCAAGCTCACCATGCACGAGTTCGCCTTGGGCTTCCCCGCCAGCCTGTACGAGTCGCCCCGCAATCCCTGGAACCTCGACCACGTCACCGGCGGTTCAAGCAGCGGGTCGGGGGCCGGTATCGCCGCTGGCACCTGCATGGGTACCCTCGGTTCCTGCACCGGAGGGTCCATCCGTGGCCCAGCTTCCTACTGTGGCATCGTGGGACTCAAGCCCACATACGGGCGCGTCAGTCGGCATGGTGTCCTCCCCCTCAGTTGGTCCCTGGACCACGTTGGGCCCATGACATGGAGCGTCGAGGATACCGCGCACATGATGCAGGCCATCGCCGGGCACGACCCCTCCGACCCCACCAGCAGTCACGCCCCCGTCCCCGACTATGCGGCATCGCTGCGCGAGGACGTGCGCGGCCTGGTCATCGGCGTCCCCCGCCACTATTTCTTCGATGCCAGCACCGGGGCCGATGCTGAGATACTGTTCGCCGTGGAACAAGCCTTGGCCCGCTTGGAGGAGTTGGGGGCGCATGTCGAGGAGGTGACCATCCCAAGCCTCGATTTGGCAGGGCCTGCCAACTGGCTGATCATGATGAGCGAGGCCTACGCCTACCACAAGGCCAACCTGCAATCTCAGCCGGAGAACTTCGGACCCGTGGTGCGTCACCGGTTCTACCTGGGAGGCCTCTTCGGCTCTGGCGAGTACGTTCTAGCGCAGCAGGCCCGCACCCGCATCCGCCGTGAGTTTGCAGAAGTGATGCAGAGTGTGGACCTCATCGGCTGCCCCACCATGCTGGGCCCGGCACCCCTCTTCGATACCTTCGACCCCTCTTCGGTAGTCCTGAGCCGCAGCTTCACCGCCCCTTTCAATGAGACGGGCATGCCTGCCATCTCAGTCCCGTGCGGCTTAACCGAAAGTGGACTGCCCTTGGGCCTGCAACTGGCTGGCAGACCCTTCGACGAGGAGACGGTGATCAGGGCAGCCTACTCCTACCAGCAGTCCGTCGGCTGGTACCAGCAGAGGCCAGCCATTTAGGGAAGCCCCCCAAAAGCCCGCCCGAAGTTATCCCCAGGACGGCGCGTATGGCAAGGTCACGGGCTTGCGATCAACGCAACTCCCGCCTCAGCACCTTCCCCGCTACGCTGACCGGCAGGCTATCGCGGAACTCGATGATCCTCGGCACCTTGTAGGCTGCCAGTTGCTGGCGACAGTGCGCGGTGAGGGCTTCACGCAGGGCATCCTCCGAATCTCTGACCCCGTCCCTGAGGACTACCGTCGCCTTGACGGTTTCCCCGCGATAAGCATCCGGGGTACCCGCCACTGCCACCATGCGCACCGAGGGATGACGGTACAGCGCCTCCTCCACCTCCCGTGGCCAGACCTTGAACCCAGCTGCGTTGATCACGTCTTTGATGCGGTCGACAATGTAGAAGTAGCCTTCCTCGTCCATGCGGGCTAGGTCTCCCGTGTGGAACCAGCCATCCAGCATCACCTCGGCCGTCGCGTCGGGCCTGTTCCAGTAGCCCCGCATCACCTGGGGGCCGCGCAGGGCGAGTTCACCCGTCTCCCCCGTGGACAGCACTCTGGTACGGTTGTCCGGGTCCACCACCCGCGCATCGGTATCTGGCAGAGGCACGCCGATGGAGCCGAGCCTCGCTCGCTGCGGCGGGTTGACGTGAGTGAGGGGCGATGTTTCGGTCAACCCGTACCCCTCGACCAGCACCTCCCGACCCACCACCTTGTCGAACGCCTCCTTCACTGCCTCCGGGAGCGGGGCCGCGCTGGTGCGGCTGGGCCCCATCGATGACAGGTCGTATCGAGGCAGGTCCGGCTGCCCCAGGAGGTTGATATACATCGTGGGGACGCCAAGGAAGCGGGTGGCCCGGTAGCGTTGGATTGCCTTCAACACCCCCTGCGGGTGAAAGCGCCGGAAGAGCACGATGGTCCCACCAATTGCGATCGGCACGCTCATGACCCCTGCGATGCCCCCGATGTGCGACAGTGGCAGGGCTGCTATGAAGACTTCCTCGCCGGGCTGGTAATCGAACCACCGCGAGAACTGTATCGCGTTCGCCACCATGTTGGCGTGGGTCAGCATCGCCCCCTTCGGCACCCCGGTGGTGCCCCCCGTGTACGGGAGCAGGGCCAAGTCCTCATCGGGAGTGATGTCCGGCAGGATTTCGGTGGGAGAATGCTCCGCGATGAGGTCGTCCAGCCCGCATATGCCGTTCCCCTGATCACCGGAAGGGCCTGCCACTATCACCAGTTGCAGCCCGGTCTCCTCTTTCACCTCGTCTACCACGGGCAAGGACTGCAGGTCACAGATTACGGTCGTTGCCCCCGAATCGCTGACCTGATGGGAGAACTCGTCGGCTTGGTACATCGGGTTGCAGGGGACGGGCACCGCTCCAGCCTTGAGGATGCCGTAGAAGCTCACCACCAGCGCGGGCGAGTTCTGCAGAAAGTAGGCGACACGGTCGCCTTTGACAACCCCCAACCGGACCAAGGCCACTGCCAGTCTGGAAGACTCGTCATCCAAGGCGCGGTAGCTTTTTCCGGAGGTCTCGCGGCCGGTCTCCCCATCGAACTCGATGATGGCCGACCTCGCTGGGAAACGCTGCGCCGACGCCTGCAGCAGCCGGTAAAGGGGTACCTTGGGATAATCGAGGGAAGCACCCAAGCCGGGCGGATAGTGTTCAAGCCATGGTCGGGCCATTGATGTTACTTCCACCCCGGCCAGCATCCTCGGGCGCGGGACGGGACTAGCCGGAGAAGCCCTTCTGCAATTTGCCCAGCATCGTATCGAGGTCGCTCACATACTCTTCCATCAGTTGCAGGTCGGCCTCGTTCAAATGGGCGTACCGGCGCTGTGAAGAGGTATAGTCCCGCACCGAGGACTTGCGTGGGATATTCTGGCGGGCGAACACCCCGTCCTTCCACTCGTACAGGGGCCACATGCCCGATTCTACGGCTAGGCGGGAGACCTCGACCCCCTTGTGGTCGTCGTACCCCCAGGAAGGGTTGCAGGGCGTCAGTATCTGGATGAACGCAGGGAGGCGGTCGCAGGCGGCCTTGATCTTGCGCTCCAAGTCCTGCGGGTGGGACGTCGATGCTGTGGCCACGTACTCCGCACCGCTGTGCATCAGCATCAACGGGAAGTGCTTGGGATGGCGCAGCTTGCCAGCTGGGCGCACGCTGGTGCGGGCAAGGGGTTGGGTGCTGCCCGTAGCATGGCTGCCACTGGCGGCATGGGCCTGGTTATCGCACACCACGTGCAGGTACTTGTAACCCTGCTGAAATGCAGTTGCCAGGTCCTCCAGCCCTATGTCCACCTGGCCATCCCCGTCGATCACCACAATCGGCCGGTCGATATCCCGCACCTGCATGGCAGTGAGCAGCCCGACTATGCCACTGTCATGTGTCCCCAGACCGCTGCGTTGGAGGAAGTCCCGCCCGATACCACAGCCCTGACCGAACACGATGGGGTGCTGCTCGGCTAGGTGGTCGAAGACAATATGCATCACCAAGCGGGTTGCCAGGTTCTCCGGGCAGCCGGGACACTGGTTCGCAGTGACGTTCATGAAGACGCGCTTCGGTTCGGTCTCCATCACCATCTTGATGGGCATCGTCGTGTTCCTCTCGCTTCTCAGTCACCGGGCCTCAGTGGCCCAGTGCTTGGGATAGCATCTCCTCGTCCTCGATTGTCTCGAAATGCCACGCCTGCTGTCGCTGCGCATAACCGCGGCGCGATGCTTCCAAGGCCTCTTCCGCCATGTACATCACGTCGTAGAAGGTCACGTCCCGCCCGCCGAGGCCCGCGATACGACCCAGAATCATGGGAGGATCAACCTGCCCGAACATGGCGCTACGCAAATCGTGGTACACGGCCGCCACCGGGTTGCGGTCCAGCACCACGACGGCCTTCACGTTCTTCAGGGCGGTTACCAACTCCTGGCCAGGGAAGGGCCGGAAGGCCCTCACCTTCACTAGGGCCACCCGCTTTCCCTGTTCCTGCATCAGCCGGGCGGCGTACCGCGAGGTGGCCGCCAATGACCCCATGGCAACCACTGCCACCTCCGCTTCCTCCACACCCTCGGCCTCGATCAGGCCACCGTAACCACGACCATTCAGTCGAAGGTAGTCGGTATGGGCCCGCCCGATGGCCTCCTTGGTCGTCACGTTCAGGGCTTCATCAAGCTGGAAACGACGCTCCATGTACTCCCGCTCCACGTCGATATAGCCATAGCCACTCATTCGGGGGCCGGAGTAGTACTGGGCGAAGTCCAGGTTCTTCACGAAATCGATGTCCGGCGGCAGTTCGAATCCCGGGAGGAAAGCGTCTATGGCTTCCTGCGAGGGCACCTCCACCGGATAGCTGTTGTGGGACACCTCCCACCCGTCGTAGGTCATGAAAGTGGGCAGCAGTACGCCTGGGTCTTCACCAACGCGATACGCCTGAATCAGCGTATCCAGAACATCCTGCGCGTTCTCGCAGTGATAATGGATCCAGTGGATGTCACGGTACATCACCGTGTCATGGTCGTCGGTACGCACCACGGCAGGGGGTTCCAATGCCCGGTGGGCCACCACCACCACGATGGGGATACGGGCGTAGGACGCGAAAATCAGTTGCTGGGCAGCGATGAGCAAGCCCTCGGAGTTGGTGGCGAAGGCGCAACGCACTCCGCCTTGGGTCGCCGTGATCTGGGCATTCATCACCGACCGCTCGTGCTCCAGTTCGATGAGCTTGGCATCAAGCTCCCCACGCTGGATCATGCGGGCCGTCTCTTCCCCTACCTCGTCCGAGGGACCGATGGGAAACGAGCAGAGCACCTGTATCCGGGCCAACTTCAGGGCATGGGCCGCCGCCTTGTTACCGGTCAGGGCGACGCGATGCGCTGCTTGGGTCATTGTCCCTCTCCCTGCTCCGCATCCCTCCGGCGCAGCCGCAACGGGATGGGGGCTTCCATGCCCACCCGTTGATGTGTTGACACCTCCGGCCAGTGAGGTTCCACTGAAATCTCCTCATAGCCCGGTCGTTCCCGGCGCAACCGGTCCTCGTCCACCATGGTGAGAGCATCCCCCACACAGACCTCGACGCAGATACCGCACCCCCGGCAGAACTCCACGTCGATGCGGTAACCCTGGTGGGCCAGACCTTCCCGAACGATGAAACCCGTACCGTCGGGGCACATCACCTCACTGATGCAGCTGTTGGGGCAGATGCATTGGGCGTCGTTGCACACCGGCACCTTGTCCCGCCAGACGAAGGGACTACCCTGACGGAAGCCGGGCAGCTTGTCGTACCGGTCGAAACTGTAATACTGGGGTAGACTCGATATCTCGGCGTGTTGGATGCGGGCCGGTCGGCGGTCCGTACGGAACTGGACGCCCCCCAGTGCATCCACTTTATCGTAGGCTTCCAAGGCTGCCTGCGCGTTGAGATCACCCAGCCTGCCGGGGAAATTCTCCCGAATGCAGTCGCTCAGGGCGGCCATATCCACGGCCTCGGTGATGCGCGCATAGGCCCCCAGCATTGTGATGCCCACCGGAGGCGGTGTTCGCCCCAGCAGCCGTTCAGCGATCTCGGTAGCGTCCACCGCGGCCACGACGCCCTCGAAGTCGAAAGGAAGATCCAGGTCTCCGGGGGCCTTGGGACTATTGACCAGCAGCACCCCACGCTTCATCCGCCCGATGGCATCGGCGATCAACTCGTGACTGTTCTCCTTGGCCGTGAGGAGCAGTTCCTCCTGGAAGACGATGACCTCTTCAGGTCGGTAATTGGCACAACTGGCCAATCCGGGCGAGTCAGATATCTTCACATAGTTGATGACTGGTGCGCTCCGCGCGCGGGTGCCGGGGTACACATTCACCGAGACGTACTGGCCCTGGTCGGAGTAGAGCTTCGCCAGCACCTCTCCAGCCTGCACCGACCCCTGCCCCGACATGCACAGCAGGTTCAGTTCTTTGTTCTGGGGCATCCTGCCCTCCACATCCCGCCAATACAGCGATTCGGCAAGTCCAACTCGACCGGTATCCGGTGATGGATTATATCACCTGGAGATCGGACCGCTGTTAAGCAGTGACACGCTTCTTTGACAATCCCCATGGGTGTTGGTTAGACTGAGATCACATGATACCCGCGATAGCCTTCCGCTCCACGACGACTCGAAGAACCGGACTCCCTTCCCTTTGCGCTCTCCCACAATAACCGCGCTACGCCCGCCGACGGAGGTCTCCCGATTATTTCCCCAGTCTTCAACAAACTGTTAGGTATATTCCGCCGCAAGGATGCCCCTCCTGCAGCATACGAGGCATCCCCAACCCCACCGCCCCAACAGACCAGGGCATCTTCCGGCGAAACACGAACTCCCCATCCCAGCCAAGGGCCTTCGGCCCCGCCATCTACCTCAAGGCGGGCGCCCGGCAGGAAGCACCGCTCCGACAGCGGCAGCAAGCGCAAGGCCCCCAGTCGCGATGATGGTGTTTTCGGCTCTCTGCCAGTCCAGGGCCCCATCGCCCAGGCACTGGATGAGATGGGTTACGCCGAGCCCACACCCATTCAGGAGAAGGTCGTCCCCCTGGTTCGCAACGGGCGCGACCTGATCGGCCAAGCCCAGACGGGCACCGGCAAGACCGCTGCTTTCGGCATACCGCTGGTGGAGAAACTCGACCCCAGCCTCAGGCTACCCCAAGCACTGGTACTGACCCCCACCAGGGAACTCGCTAAGCAGGTGCACGGCGAAATTGCCCGCCTCGGCAAATACCGGAACATCCATCCAGTGACCATCTACGGCGGTCAGGCCATGAGTCGCCAGTTGACTGCACTGGAGCGTGGCGTGCAGGTCATAGTGGCCACGCCGGGACGCCTGATGGACCACATGTACCGTGGCACCGTCGATCTCGGCAGCATCTCTGTTGTGGTGCTGGATGAGGCCGACCAGATGCTGGACATCGGGTTCGCCGAGGATATCGAGTACATCCTGCAATACGTACCCAAGCCACGCCAGACCCTACTCTTCTCCGCCACCATGCCCGCCCCCATCAGGAGCCTCGCTCGCCGTTACCTGCGCAACCCGGAGTGGGTGCGCACGGGGGGCGATGCCGAGCCGGTGGAGCAGGTGGAGCAAGTCTATTACGAGGTGGCCACCGAAGACCGCACTCCCCTGCTCTGCGAACTCGTCGACGGTCCAGACGCGGTCACCCAATGCCTCATCTTCCGGCGCACCAAGATCGGCGTCGACCGGCTGGTATCCGAGCTACGGCGACGCCGTATGGACGCCGAGGCCATTCATGGGGACATGAGCCAAGCCCAGCGTGAGGCGGTGATGAACCGGTTCCGTGCGAGCCGGTTGCGCATCCTGGTCGCCACCAACGTGGCAGCCCGCGGGCTGGACATACCCGCCGTATCCCACGTCGTGAACTACGACATGCCCAGCAATCTGGAGGAATACGTCCACCGCATCGGGCGCACCGCCCGCATGGGCCGACCCGGCACCGCCATTACTTTCGTCTCCGAGTGGGATTTCGACATGCTGGACACCATCCACGCCCACATCGGTGATGACCTGCAGCCGGGCCGCTGGCCCCACGAACGTGAAGCAGAGGCGACACGTCCCGCAATGGAGGACCAGCGGGCCGCCGTCTAGGAGTCCAGAGCAGGCCCCCGCACGCCTTTACGCTCCCGGAGCGCAGGCTCGAATCACGCGCATCGCATCTTCCTTGGCCGTGGAGCCCTCGACCCGCGGCGTCACGATGGGCAGCTTGAGACCGGCTGCGTGGTACTGGCCAATCCTGTCCTGGCACTCCTCCGCCGTCCCCACCAAGGCTATCTGGTCGATCAGGTCCGCTGGCACCAACCGGCGGGCGCGTTCGTGGTCCCCTGCCTGCCAAGCCAGCTTCACCTGTTCGATTTCATCAGGATACCCCGCGTCGGCCATCAGCTTGCGGTAGCGGGGCCAGAAACCGGCATAGGTTGCCATCGGACCACGCATCTTGTCCCTGGCTTCATCCTTGTCGTCAGACACGAAGCAGTTGACCAAGCTTGTCACGTCCACATCGGCAGGGTCCTTTCCGGCCCGTTCTGCCCCCAATGCCACGTTCTCGGCTGCAACCTTCGCGTGCTCGGGGGTGCACCAGGTGAGGATGGTCCCCTCCGATATTTCGCCCGTTATCTGCAGCATCTTGGGGCGGACGGCTGCGATATAGATGGGCACCTCTTTACGCTGGGTCTCGAACCAGAAGTCGAACTGCTGGATGTTGGTTACTTCACCGGGATATGAGATGCGCCCGTCCCTCAGCAACCCGCGCACGATGTCGATGCACTCCCGCACCCGTTGCACCGGCTGGTTGAACACCAAGCCATGCTCAGGCTCCACCTGCACCTTGTGGCTGGAGCCGATACCGAGGATGAATCGCCCAGCGGAGTAGAGGTCAACAGTAGCCGCCGCCATGGCGATGGTCGGTGCAGTACGGGCAAACACGCTGGTGATGCTGGTGCCCAGCATTATTCTGCTGGTACGCATGGCAATAGCCGTCAGGATAGCGAACTGGTCCCCAGCATGTCCCTCGGCCACCCACGCCGACTCATACCCCAACTCCTCCGCCAGCACTGCGCACTCCACGATCTCCAAGGGCTCCAACCCACGAGAAAACCCGACGCCGACACGTTCCGTCATAGCTGCCTCACAATCCGATATCGTTACCCCCCATAATAGCAACCCCAGGCTGGCCCCGTTCCAGGGGAACCCTGCCACATGCGGCCTACGAGACCAACGACTCTGCTAAAATGACACAAAGCCCGAGGATTTTGATGTAGGGGCCCAAGACATGGG
>JAAXIE010000005.1:0-1062 GCA_012270525.1 Dehalococcoidia bacterium
CGTTCGCGGATTGCCCTCGGCATCCCGGGCCCTTCTTGGAAGCAGGCAACTTCAGTCCAGGGGGCGTGATCTGCGATGATGGCCTCGACCGCTTTAACCTTGGCGCTGCCCACCTGTCCATGGCCGGCGACGTGCCTTACGACATTCCCAGGCAAGAGCACGTCGGGATCCACCAACGTCAATGAGCCGAGCCCGCTCTCGGCGAGCAACGTGGCGGTGTGGCCGCCCAAGGCCCCGGCACCGAACAGAGTCGCCTTCCTGGTACGCAACATTCCCGAATCTGGCCCCGCCCGGAGAATTAGGCTTTCTTCATCCTGTGGTCCTGGTTGCACTGCGATTGCCTCCACTTTGTCTTCTACTCCTTTGCATACCATCACCAGCAGGTCGGGTCGACCACGACGCTCCCAGCAGAACAGGATGAGGTCAACTCCACCGCTGACAACCAACGGGTCGGGCCTGCGCCGTTCCGCCAACGCCCTCTGTAGTCCCCTACGCTGACCCCTCGATAGATGTGCAGGAACCTCGGCGAGGTGCCGGGGCGGTGGCGCTGCCAGTTCTCCAACATGGAACCACAGCCCCTTTAGCTGGCTCCCCGCCGACGGGTGCCGAGGCTCGATGTGCAGCCGGAACGGGTCGGCGTTCACAATCCCATGAAATTCACCCCAGCCCCGCTCGTGAATGGCAAGGGTGCCGAGGTCGAAGGTTGCAACGAGGGCATCCTTGGGCCAGAAATTCATTAAAGCATCTTGATCGAGAAGGTCGTCATCCCATCCGTTTATGGCGTTTTCACACCATTTCTCGATCCTCGCATTCAGCCCATCGAGGGTGGTCCACTCCATGCTGGGGTCTCCCTCGCGCCACATACACACTAGGCCCGAGCGCATCGAGTGGTTCGTGTTGAGGCCCTGCACGATCACATCGGGTGGGCGGAAGGGCCATCCAGGACGAATGAGTATGTCCATCGTCTTCGCATCGGTCAGCGGTTCGAAGGCTGGATGAATATCGCCCGTCCAGCGTGACGGGTCGGAGTCTGTGGTCTCCCGGAACCCAGCGGAGGTTAGC
>JAAXIE010000005.1:1207-2538 GCA_012270525.1 Dehalococcoidia bacterium
GCCACTGGTATGCCAGCGGCAGGAGCCATATATCCGGCTGACCTACCGCCCGAAGACCTAGGCGAGCTGCTCGTACCGCCGCCGGTGGAGCCTCTCCCGAAGCTATCGCCGAACAGCTTCTTCCAGGAATTGATGCTCGCCTCGGTTGAAGGATCGGCCTTGGCCTTCTTTGCCGTCTGCGCATGGGTTTTGACTTTGGCCCGGAAGTTGGCGTACTTGGTCTGGTCCCAGTGTCGATTGAAGTTCTCAGTTGGCAAGGCCGGATTCTTGACCTCCGGCATATGGGGGTGTTGCTGGAGGATGTCATTCATTCTGGTCAACACGGTCGCCAGGGTGTCTGAGACGGTGCTGACGGCCTCCGTTCCCTCATCGGATAGCCTGATGGTGGCGCCTGCCAGGGTGGTCAGCAGAATGGACTTGGCGGTGTAGTTGTTCTTGTGGTCCCTGAGGTACTTGAGCAGCCTCACGACCCGCTTCAGGTTGCCGCCAGTAATCCGGTTCTTTTCGTTGAACCAGTCCCTGTACCCCGTACCATCTGTCGGCTCGAATTTGTTATAGACCCTATTGCAGACATAGTGTCTGCCCTGGGAGGTCACCCGAGGCACTACGTCCAGGTGGAAGTCGCCAGCGTAGTCGATGGTGACGCCGCGAGTCTTGAGCCTCAACTTGCCGGCATAGTTGTGATTCTGCTTCAGGGCGTTGTAAACCGTGTGGACGTAGTCTTTGGCCTGCCAGTTGGGATTAGGGTTCATTACGATCTGGATGTCAGCATCGTACTCGTCATTCTTGTCGACAGGCTTGATGAGGGTGCCAAGTGCGTAGGAACCCTGCCGCTCCATCTTCTGATAGCCGGTCAGGTTGACCTTGAGGTGACTGTCCACAGCCCGCACACTGGTGTTCAGTCGGTCGAGTCTGCTCTGGTTGAGATTGACCTCGTCCCTGAGAAGTTCCTGAAACTGCTGGTTGTTCTTGCTCATCCGTGTCTCCTTATGAAGTGTAGTTCTCATCATTGGCGCCCCTGCCTGCCTCGGTACACAAAGGCAGACGATGCCGGGGTCATGTCAATCTGGTCTCTTCAAGTACTTCACGACCTCCTCGCTGCGGAGTGTGAAGTCTCTGGTTGCAAGAGACTTCAGCTCGTCCAGGTGCTCCACATCGTCTAGGTCCCAATCATCGACCACGGGGTTCAGACGAAGGTACCTGCCTGGGAGAAGCAGCTTCGCCATATTCTCCGAGGCCTGAGATTGCACCCCGAGAATGTAGGAAACGAGCTTCTGCCGGCGCCAGCCGGTAAGGAAGCCCCAGCTCCTGCTTCGGGAGTAGAGGTTCAC
>JAAXIE010000084.1 GCA_012270525.1 Dehalococcoidia bacterium
GGTAGCATGGCAATGAGCAACACCACGCAGGTGGGACCCAGGTCGTACCCCTCCATGATCGACTTGACGATCATCGAGATGCTCGAAGCACAGACTACACCGAGGAATGTGGCCGCTATCAGGAACGGGGCCATCAGGGCGGCAAGATTCTTGAATCCCCAGGTGTTGTCCATGAAACCGGGGTACAGTCCACAGAAAGCGAAGAACAGTGTCCCCGCAGCCAACCCTATGAGGGCAACATCCCACACATCTGTGAGCAGGGCAAACACCACTACCAGCGCGATTCCGGTGATGGCAAAGCCCGCCACGACCACCGTGATGAGCACGTCCTCGGAGAAAACTATCTTCACAAGCTAGAAGCCTCTATGACCTGGGGGAAGAGAACCGGAAACAAAACGGCCCGCGCACCCCTGGGCGTTCTCGTGAGAGCCCCTGCCAGCGTCCCACAAGGCCCACCCGCATCGTGTGCGTCTACTGGAGGAATTGAAAGACTTCAACGATGTCTTCAGCGAAGGCCAAGCCCTCGGTATCATTCTGCGACGGGTCAGTGGGAGACTCCAGAAAACGCACCATGACCCACATTCCATCCCTCGGGTTGGACACCACCTCGGCCGTCGTGCCGTCGGCCAGACGCACCCGCTCTCCCGTCTCCAGGTCCACCACGTTGAAGTCGGTCTTGGGTGCGCCGAATTGCGGGGAGTCGGTCATCTCTGCCATGACTGCTGGCACCGCCTGTCTTTGATGGGCATCGCCCGAGGCCCGTCCTTGGAACCCTCATCCTCAATGACGACCGTGCTGCTATTGCGGGGCCTTCCTGTCGGAATCCACCATCTGCAGTCTCCAGCCATCGGGGTCCCGGAAATTGACGTTGGTGCGCCCTGTCTCGGTCACGTAATGCGGCCCCCGCTCCGGGGAGAGCCCCTGCTGCAGCATCTCCTCGTACGTCCCCTGGGCGCTCGCCACTTTGAAAGCGATGTGATTGACCCCGATGGTCTCTTCGCCTGTCGCCGTATGAATCTCGATGACCGGCTGGTGGTCGCCCGGAAGTTTCAGTTCCGCCGAGCCCCCGTGGTGGCTGGTCCGCATGAGCAACTCGAACCCAAGTTTCTGGTAGAACTCCACGTACTCATCAACGTCCCGCACTATCAGTTCAATGTGGTCTATTCCCAGTACCGCCATGTCGCCTCCACTCGTCGACCCTCAGCAAAGCGATGCTCCGGCCCGCCGTCAGAACCTCAAGGATCGTTCGCTCGGAACATAGCGGGTGCAGCAGGGGGTGTCAATGGACGAATGTCAGGGTCAGCCGCCCAGCCCAAGATGCCTTGGTGCTAGAATGAACGAGTCCCAATGCCAGCTTCGGAGGCCCTCTATGGAGTTGGACCAGCGTCGCCTCATCTCCATGTACCAGCGGATGTACACCATCCGCGTGTTCGACCAGACAGCCGTGGACGAGTTCCACGCCGGCACCATACCCGGTGCCGTCCACTCCTATGTCGGCCAGGAAGCGGTGGCCGTCGGCGTCTGCTTCGCCCTGCGCCAGGATGACATGATCGTCTCCACCCACCGCGGCCATGGTCACACCATCGCCAAGGGGGCCGACATCCGCCGCATGATGGCCGAGCTTCTGGGCAAGACTGCCGGCTACTGCAAGGGCAAGGGTGGTTCCATGCACATCGCCGATTTCAGCATCGGCATGCTCGGTGCCAACGGCATCGTGGGCGCAGGCCTGCCCATCGCCACTGGGGCCGCCCTTGCTGCCCAGATGGAAGGCAGCGACCGCGTGTCCGTCGCCTTCTTCGGCGACGGGGCCAGCAACGAGGGCGCATTTCACGAAGCCCTGAACCTCGCCTCCGTCTGGAAGTTGCCCGTGATTTTCGTCTGCGAGAACAACCTCTGGGCCTCCAGCGTCTCCTCCACCGAAACCGTATCGGTTCAGGACATCTCCGACCGCGCCGCCAGCTACGACATCCCAGGCGTGACCGTCGACGGCAACGACGTCCTGTCCGTCCATGAAGCCGCCTGCGCAGCCGTCGAGCGTGCCCGCCTCGGCTTGGGGCCCACCCTCCTGGAATGCAAGACCTACCGTTGGCACGTTCACAACGCCCAGCGCGGCCCGGTCGCCGACCCGCGACCTCCCGAGGAGATCGAGGCTTGGAAGCGTCGCGACCCCATCGCCGCCTTCGGAGCCTACCTGCTGGAAACCGGCTCCACCGATGGCGAGGTGCTGGAACACCTGCACCTACAGGTCCACGAGCGCGTCGCCCACGCCTTGTCCTGGGCCAAAGTCAGCCCGTCGCCCCAGCCCGAAGACGCCCTCCAGGACGTCTTCGCCAGCTGAGCACGGGCTATCTGCGGGGGGCTTATCCCGCTGAGGAACGTGCTTCTAGCCTGATCCCATTGCTGAGAGGCCCACGATGAGAGGGGTGCTCGTGAATACGCCGGACCCTCAACAAGATATGGTCACAGTGACTTGGGAAGAGCGAATGTCACCATATTTCGCTGCACTACGAAGCCTCGTCGGGAAGACTGGGGTGCGATTTGAAAGCAGGACCCTTAAGGCCGTACCACAGGCAGGTGGAGTCTGCATGTTTTCTGCCCTCGAGGGTCCTCATGTATGCTATTACGTCGGCATGAGTCCCCAAGATATACAGTACCGTCTACAACTCCACTGGTCTAACTATACCCAATCTGACCTTTCTCGTAGGATAGTAGAGGCTGGTAAGTCCCGGGACCGCGAGGGTGCCAGACGGTGGATCAGTCGGAATGTAGTAGTCCGCTGGTTACTCAGTGACGAAACCCCTATGCAAGATGCTTACTTAGAGCACTTTTTGATTGCAGTGCTTCAACCTGAATTCAATTGGCCGCGAAAGCGCACTAGGTCGTGAGGCCTAGGGAGAACACCATGCCGGAAATGACCTACACCCAAGCCATAGTGGAAGCTTTCCGCGAAGAGATGCGCCGCGACCCCAAGGTATTCCACCTGTGCGGTGGCCTGGGGCCGCTCGGAGCCCTTATCCCCGAATTCGGCGAACAGCGGGTGCGCGTCTGCCCCATCTCTGAATCCGCCTACGTCGGGGCCGCCGTGGGTGCTGCCGGGGCGGGCTTCCGCCCCGTCGTCAGCCCCGGCATGATGACCTTCGCCTTCACCGCCATGGACCAGATCGTGAACCAGATGGCCAAGATACACTACATGTTCGGGGGTCAGACCCCCTTCCCCATCGTCTTCCACGCTTCCATCGGTGCCGGTCGCGCCGCCGCAGCCCAGCATTCCCAGAGTCCCCACCCCCTCTTCATCAACATCGCTGGCCTCAAGCTCCTCATGCCCTCCACTCCCTACGACGCCAAGGGGCTGATGAAGAGCGCCATTCG
>JAAXIE010000366.1 GCA_012270525.1 Dehalococcoidia bacterium
GCGTTGTGCACCATCTTCACGAAATGGCCCGCACCCGCCTTGCCTACGTGGCCATAACCGCAGTTGTCACTGGGAGCCAAGGCCCGGAATATGGTCTCCAACCGCTCGTAGACTTCGCGGTCTCCACCCACCATGAGGCTGTACCCTCCGGTGAGGCCCCAGATACCACCGCTAGTGCCTACGTCGAGGAAGTCGATCCCAAGGGCCGCTAGCGTGGCGGCCCGGCGCATGCTGTCCCTGTAGTAAGAATTGCCCCCATCGATGATCGTATCGTCCCGCTCAAGGACACCGGCCGCTTCTTCGATGGCCGATTCGGTGGCTGGCCCCACGGGAGCCATGATCCATACCGCCCTGGGTGGTTCCAGCTTGGATGCCAGCTCCTCCAGCGACGCGACTCCAGTTGCTCCCTGCTCTCGCAGTGATTCGACCGCTTCCGCACGTGTGTCGTAGGCAACGACGGCGTGGCCAGCCTTTATCAAGCGCTGGGCCATTGCGCCGCCCATGCGGCCCAAGCCTACCATCCCTATTTCCATAGGCCTATCTCCATGAGGATCTTCACCTCTGCGGTTGCGCCCGTGCAGCAATCCGGGTATTCAGGTCGCCAATGGCACCAGCCACATCCCTAGCATGCACCCACATGACCGGTCTGCCCGCCGCCTCCAGGGCCCTCAGGTCGCCCAATGCCTGGGCATGGGCCAACTGGCCGAAAGAGTAGGAACGTCCCGGTATGGGCACATCCTTATCATCGTCTGCAGTCAGCAACAGATAGGCGCCCGAAGGCGTACCACCCTTGTGGAGCTGCCCTGTGGAGTGCAGGTAGCGTGGGCCATAGCCAACCGTGGTTGCGACTCCGTACCCCTCTGCGATGTGCCTCCGCAGTGATGAGAGGCTGGCATCAATCTCCCGGGTCTGCCCGCAGTAAGCAAGAACCGCGAGATACCCGCCCCGTGGAATTCTGGCCAGAAGCTGTTCCCACGATCCCGCAGCCTCCACAGTGGGCAGTTTGCTGGTCCTCTCAAGCTGCGCCAGCATGGCGTCGGTCATGTCCTTGGCCGATTGGACGTCGGGCTGGTCGAAGGGATGGATGCTGAGCAAGGCTCCCGCGACCGCCGTAGCGAACTCCCACCGGTAGAACTCACCGGCCAGGTCAAACCTGTCCTGCAGGTGAATGCAAGCTAGGGGGTGAGCTGATGCCGCGATGGTGTGCGCGAAATCGTCGGTTTCGGCGTTGTCGTTCCCTGCCAGCTGCAAGTAGACGAACTGACGGTCATCGCCATATGTATTCAAGGACAGCATTGGTTCGTTGGCCACGGGAATGATCCCAGTTCCCTGCTTGCCGGTGCTCTCGGCTAGGAGCTGCTCCACCCACAAACCGAAGCTGGCAATACCTGGAGACGTGATGAGGGTCAGCTTGTCCCGGCCCTGAAGAGCCAGTTGGGCTATGGTCGCCCCCAGCCGCGCGCCCGGGTTCATGGAAGCTGACCCGTTGGGCCCGCAGGATTCAAGCATGGCCTCGGCCCTGTCCAGCAACTTCTCAATATCGATACCTATGAGGGCTGCCGGGACCAGTCCAAAATAGGAGAGGACCGAATAGCGCCCGCCGATGTCCGCGGGATTGAGGAAGGCGCGACGGAACCCAGCCTCCCTGGACAGGCGTTCCAGCACCGTACCCGGATCGGTGATCGCGATGAAGTTCTCTCCTGCATTCTGGCCCTTCTGGTGTTCGACCATCCCTCGGAAATGAGCATACAGACAGTTGGGCTCAATGGTGCTTCCCGACTTGGAGGAGACGAGAAACAAAGTGCGCCCGGCGTGGATGGCATCACTAACACTTCGTACTGCCTCTGACACCGTTGAATCGAGAACGATGAGTTGGGGATAGCCTTCAGCAGGACCAAAGACTGCACGCAGCACATCGGGCCCCAAGCTGCTACCTCCCATGCCCAGCAGCACCACATGGCGATAGCCCGCATTCCGTACCTCTTGTGCGCAGACCTGCAAGCCGGGCATCTCCCGGCGCATCCGTTGCGGGACTGTCAGCCACCCCAAGCGGTCGGATATCTCGGTGGGGTCAGACCTCCAGACAGTGTGGTCCACGCGCCACATGCGAGGGATCACGTTCATTGAATCAAGCGCGGACAAGCGGGCCTCTATCGTTCCCTCATAAGGGCCTATGGCATCGACGGGTCGGGCGCTCTGAGAAGTCACGTTGGCCTGACACTCCGGGGCGGACGGCTGGGTCATGTCCTTTGGTAGCCTTTGCGGGCTATTATAATCGGCATGGCGGGAGTGAGGCCCGCCACTAGACAGTCGTCCGGGAGGTATGCATGGCAGCCCACGAGCCAGGTGATGTCCATACCCAGTTCCTCGATGCCTTCAACGCCAGGGACGTGCAAGCCTTGGCCAGTCTCTACGAGCCGGGTGCCCTGCTGGTGATGCCTGGAGGCGGTGGAACAATCACCGGCATCGACGCCATAAGGAAGGCCTTGGAGATGGGCGTGGCCAGTGGTCGTACCTTCAGGCACGAGAGCCAGGTGGTGCACCAGTCAGGAGACATTGCAGTTCTGGACTGCAAGTCCACCGTGATGGACACGGCGGCCGATGGCACCGTAACGTACCACGAGGGGTTCAGCGTGGAGATCGTCCGTCGTCAGCCCGATGGCACCTGGCGGTTCGTCATCGACCTGCCCGGAAGGTAGAGGCGATCTGGGCAACTGGAGGCCTTTGGCAGGCAACGGCACCTAAGCCGTTAGAATGGACGCCCAGCGACAACCGTGGGAACCAGCGTCTTGTTCACCGGATCCGCCATCAGGCTGAATGCCTCCAGAGTAGCGGCCCCCATGAGGCGTTGTTCCCCACTGCTGAAATACACCGGGCATACCCATTCCTCTTCACGGTAGCCGATCCGGGCTTCTCCTAACTCCCACATCTCGATTCTGCCATCACCAAACCGCACGGGACGCTGCGCTTTGGGCTTGATACCGAGATATTGGAGCAATTCGCTGGGTAGAACCGTGTGGAGGGCCCGCGTGTCCACCAGCACATCAATTTCGTGGGAGTCACCCCCGTCGACGTTCCCAACACTGATGGTCACTTCGAACATGCCCAGGATTCACCGCCTCAGAGCACCTAGGTCAGCCCCACGCTGATACCGCGCTAGAGCATGCGCTGTACGAGGCGGTCGCCCTGTTCCTTGCTCAGGCCTAGGGGACGGAAGGCCAGGGGACCGTCCTCGAGCACAGGCTCCTGATCGCCCAAGTCCAGGGACTCCTTCTGGAAGAAGACGCCGGTGTAGATGGTATCGCCCCACGCCATGGCCTTCTCGCAGGCCGTCTTCCAGTCGCTCGTGTCGTGCTCCTCGTCCTCCAGCTTGCGGACATGTTCCTTGAAGAAATCATGGGTGTTATCCAGATTGAAGGTGACGCAGGGGCTGAAGACATCCACCAGAGAGAAGCCCTTGTGCGTGATGGCCTTCTTGATGGTGTCGGTCAGGTGACGTATATCGCTGCTGTAGGCCCGGGAGACGAAGGTGGCCCCGTTCATGATGGCCGACGTGATGGGATTGATCGGCAATTCGACGCTGCCGAAGGGCGTGCTCTTGGTCTTCATGCCGAAGGTGCTGGTTGGGGATATCTGGCCCGTGGTCAGGCCATATATCTGGTTATTCATCACAATGTAGGTCAGGTCCACATTCCGCCGGGCCGTATGGGTGAAGTGGTTGCCTCCGATACCATAACCGTCACCATCGCCACCGGTGACCAGCACCGTCAGTTCGTGGTTCGCCATCTTGGCCCCGGTGGCCACAGCCAAGGCTCGACCGTGCAGCGTATGCATACCGTAGGAGTTGAAATACCCGGGCAGGTTCGAAGAGCACCCGATGCCGCTTACGGTCAGAATCTGGTGCGGCCTCAGCCCCAACTCGGCGCAGGCCCGCTGTATGCCGTTGATGACGCCGAAATCGCCACAGCCTGGGCACCAGTCGGGATCGACCAGACCCTTGAAGTCTCGAGCGGTGAGTCTTACCTCGGGTACCTCTTCCGCTACGTTAACGCTCGTCATCGCTACCCCTTCTTCGTGTTCAAAGCTTGGGGGCTGAACTCCTCAGCCCGTTCCGAGTCCTGCAAGACCAGCAACCATCCCGCTATCCTCCAGCTACACCATGATTTCCTGGTAGGGGACGTACCTTTCCGATTCGCCCTTCACCAGGTCCAGAACGCCTTCAACGATGTGGTGCGGGGCGAAGGGTTCGCCATCGTACTTGCGGATATGCCCGTCCACCGAGAGACCCGTTTCGCTGCGCATATAGCGGTAGAACTGGCCCGACTCGTTGTTCTCCACCACTATCACCTTCCTCGACTTGGAGAGGATATCGGCGACCGCGTCGGCGTGAAAGGGAATTATCCACTTGATGGCCAGTTGGTTGGCCCTTACCCCCTGAACCGCCAGCAGTTCCAACGCCTCCTTGATGGTCCCGTAGGTGGACCCCCAGCCCACCAGGGTCACTTCGGCATCATCCGGGCCTTCCAGCCGAGGCGGAGCCACGCGCTCCAGCATGTCGTTGAGCTTGCGTGACCGCTTCTCCACCATCATGCGACGCTTGTGGGGGTTGGTGAACTCGTCGCTGATGAGCATCGAGTCCTCGTCGTGCTCGTCGGTAGCCACCACGTGCACCCTTCCTTCAAGGCCCGGAAGCGCCCTCGGCGAGATGCCCGATTCGGTGTTCTCATACCGCTTGTAGCCGTCTGTCGCCGAACCTTCCGTGATCAGGCTGCCCCGCTCGATGACGGGGTGCATGTCGATGTCAGCCGGGTCTACGCTGTACCTGCCCTCGGAAATCAGCAGATCCGAGATGACGATGCCGGGGCACTGGTAGTGGTCCACCAGGTTGAACAACTCAGGCATGGTGTTGAAGGCATCCAGGGCGTCGGTGGGGGCCACGATGAGCCTCTGGAAATCACCCTGGCTCGCTCCAAGGGCCTGCCACAGGTCGCCCTGTTCCGTCTTGGTGGGAACGCCGGTGGAGGGACCTGCCCGCTGCACGTTGACGAACACCACGGGTATCTCCATCATGCCAGCGGCCCCTATGGCCTCCGTCATCAGGGCGAAACCGCCACCCGACGTCCCACACATGGCACGGCATCCGGCATGGGCCGCCCCGATGGTCATGTTGGCCACGCCAATCTCGTCTTCCACCTGTCGCACCATGATGCCCAGGTTGCGGGCGTTCGAAGCCATCCAGTGCAGGATGCCGCTGGAAGGACTCATGGGATAGGCGGCATAGAACTTCAGGCCCGCGGCCGCAGCCCCCATGGCGATGGCATCGTTCCCCGACCAGACTGCCATGGGCGTGTCGCCCTGGCCGACCTCTTGCGAGAAGGGATCGAAGTTGGCCAGCGTGTAGTCAAAGCCAGCCTTGGCCACCCTGATGTTCTCCTCTACCACCGCATCGCCCTGCCGTTGAAAGCGTAGACGCAGGCTGTCTTCCAGCAACTGGAAGTCCAGCTTCATCAGGGCCATGATCGCCCCAACCGCCACTGTATTCTGCACCAAGCGGTTGCGACTCTGGGTGAGTTCGGCGATGGGGAGAGGACAGAGACCCACACCCCGTGCAGCGTC